>PLZL01000438.1:13262-13544 GCA_003152145.1 Limisphaerales bacterium | reverse complement strand
GATTGTTTGAAAACCATCATTTATTGGAGATTTAAATTCCCCTGCAACCGTATATCGCGCGAAGAACTGCCAATGGCAATTTCAAAACCATCCTTTTCAGCGACCCAGCCGCCTTGGGCGGGGTCATAAAATTCAAATGCGCCTTTATCCAGCGCGATGGAGACGGTTTGTGTTTCGCCCGGTTTCAAGAAAACTTTTTTGAATCCTTTCAGCTCTTTTTCCGGGCGGGGCAATCTTGGATTTTTCTGATGGATGTAAAGTTGCGCGACTTCCGCGCCGGCA
>PLZL01000438.1:13128-13249 GCA_003152145.1 Limisphaerales bacterium | reverse complement strand
GGTAGCCGACGAGCAGGCCTTCCGCATAGGTCACCGTGCCGTTCGTGCCCGGATATGCGCCGAGTGCTTGCGCAGGCGAATCAGACAATTTCTTCGGGAACGTGGCCGGCAGTTTGCCGGA
>PLZL01000438.1:0-13079 GCA_003152145.1 Limisphaerales bacterium | reverse complement strand
TTGGATCAATTCATCCTGACCGCAGGGCAATTTCAAATCGCTCCGGTCAGAACCTTCGCAATCGAAACCGGAGTCGTGGTTCAAACCTCCGATGTAAATCACCACGTCGGCGGATTTCGCAGCAGCCACAGCACGATCCATCAAGCCGGCATCACCATTTTTGCGATAGCCTTCTGAGAAAGTGATGTTCACATGCTGCCCGACGCGGTTGATGAGCCCTTGCAATGGCGTGATTTCATAGAAAGCCTTGATCTCCGAACTTTCGCCGCCGTGCGATTGCAACCGCACGGCATTTTCGCCGATGACGGCAATGGACCTTATTTTCGCCGTGTCCAGCGGGAGCGCGTGGTTTTCGTTTTTGAGCAAAACAATTCCTTCTTCGGCCACGCGACGTGCGACCGCTTCATGCGCGGCGGTGTTAAGCGAACCGGTTTTACGGCCGGGATCAAAAACGTGCGTGGCAAACATCACGCGCAGATTGCACCGGACTTTTTCATCGAGACCGGCCATTGGAAATTCACCGTTTTTCAAGCCGTCAAGATATGGCTGCGCGAGATAAAAATCGTTGTAAATTTTTTCCGTGCCCATTTCGAGATCAAGGCCGTTGAGCGCAGCCTCGCGTGTGTCATGTGTGCCATTCCAATCAGACATCACGAGACCTTTGAAACCCCACTCGCCCTTCAAAATTTTGTTGAGCAGATAATCATTTTCGCAGCAATGCTGTCCGCGAAACTGGTTGTAAGCGCCCATGACCGACCACACGCCGGCTTCCTGCACGGCGGCTTTGAAAGCGGGCAGATAAATTTCGCGTAATGCGCGTTCGTCCACGTCAACATTGATGCTGCCGCGTTGAAACTCCTGGTTGTTCAACGCGAAATGTTTCACGCACGACGAAATGTCCTGCGACTGTTCGCCACGAATGAAGCCAACGGCCATGCGCGAAGTCAGAAACGGGTCTTCGCCAAGATATTCAAAATTTCTTCCACACAACGGCGTGCGCATGATGTTCACGCCCGGGCCGAGCATGATGTCCTTACCGCGCTTGCGTGCTTCCTGGCCGATGGTTTCGCCTTCCGTGTAGCCCAAATCAGAATTCCAAGTTGCGGCGAGACAGATTCCCGCCGGCATGGCTGTGGAAAAATCATCCGTGTGCCCGGCCGGTTGCCATGTATCAGGGCCAACATCCTCGCGCACACCGTGCGGGCCGTCGGACATCCAGCGGCGCGGAATGCCGAGGCGCAGGATGGCGACGGTGGTGAATTTCGAGTCGGCGTGGATGATCGAAATTTTTTCCTCAAGTGTCAGTCGGGAAAGCAAATCTTCCACCCGTGTTTCGAGTGGCTGATTGGGATCAAGATATGGGGCAGGATCGGTGGCGTGTGTCGTCTGAACGTTCATGACTACGGTCAGCAGGGCTGTCGCAACGGCACCGCAGAATGGATTTTTCATTTTTTTGCCTTCGTCCAGGTGAAGATGACAGATTACTTCGTAGGAGAAAAGTGCAGGATTGTTGCGGAGGCGACCGGCACCTGAACCGTCAGGTTGCCGGAATTGCCGCCTTTGATTTTTTTCCAATGGTTCCGCCACCAATGGCTCCTCCAGATTCCCTGCGGGTTGATGGAAGCACCGCCCAGCATAACGCCTGTTTTGGCGGCGATATCCTGATCCTTTTGCACCAGATCCATCCGCTGCCATGTTCCCGAAGCCGTGGCACTGGGCAACTGGAGTGAAACGGCTGCCGCTTGCGCCTTGTCGCCATAGCTTTTGTTGATCAGCGTCACATAGATGGAGCCATCCCTGTCCTGATAAGCGTAGGCATTGAAATTAAAATTGTTGGTCGCCTGCACCGTCACTCCGAGGGGCTGGCCATGCGCTCCCTGGGTGAACGCAAGAAGAGCATAGGCCTGGGGCCGCATCGTAAATCCAGAGCCATCGGCTTGACGAAGGAACGAGGCGTAATTCGGGGGGCCAAACTTTCCATCCCGGCCCACCGATTCGCCCGTGTGATAGTTCACGCCCAGGATGTGATGCGCCGCCCACCAATGAGTGCAGTCCAGCGCCCACAAGGTGGACGCGTAGGTGTCGCTCGAATCCTTGGCGCCCCCATTGTAGCAACTGTTCATCTCATCAATCCGGTAGGGCG
Source organism: Limisphaerales bacterium (assembly GCA_003152145.1). The sequence continues at coordinate 10,936 of PLZL01000438.1, read as the reverse complement.
CTCCTTCAGCGGCCAGCACCGCACCGACTCTGGCATAGTCCCTGGCATAATCGTTGTCGAGACGATTGGACAGAAAACGGGCACGCGTCGCGGGCGGATTGGTTTCGGACGCCCGGCCTGAACCCAGAAAATAATAATGATCGCTCACCATCGCCATGTGCCCCCCGGCAAGCATGTCTTTCGCCATACGCAGGGCAAAGTCTCCGTTGGCGCTCGGCCCGTCAAACATCGCCTGCGGCACCGCCTTCAGAATGGCGTCATAGTGGGGCTTCCAGTGCGGAAAAAAAGCGTTGTAACTTCCGTCAGGACGAAACAGATAAGGTTCGTTGCCGATGGAAAAACTATCCAGCGCATCTGCGTCGTGCGCTGCGATGTAGGTGGCCAGACGCGCTGAATTGGTCGGGTCGCCATTTTTCAAGCGGAACGAATAGATCACCTTCACTCCGGCGGCGCGGGCGAAGTTAAACAGCATGTCAATATCCTTTTCCTGCGGAATCGGGATGCGCGCATCATCCACCGCATTGGCCCCGACACGCAGGCTCTTGATGCCGAGGGTCTGAAAGGTGTTGACCAGCGCCTGGTCATTGGCATCAAAATAATATCGCCTATCCGTTGGCAGAAGCATGGACATCTCGTAGCTCAAGCCCAAAAAACGGGGCGCAAGCCCGGCACCGTCGCCATCAGCCGCCACGGTGACGGCCACAGGCTGGGTCTGAGCCGCGGCGAGATGAGGAATCAACAGTGTCAGGGTGAACAACCAAGGCGTGAATCGGAATTTTTGCATTCGCCTGGAGGAAGAAAGGTGGTTCATAAGATAGAGATTAGAGGTTGCGTTAAGGCACAGTGATTGAATAAATGTGTCCGTCAAGCATGAGGGCGTAAAGTTCGCTGTCCTGATCCTCGGCAAAGCTGGTGATGTTTTTGGGTTGTTGAAGCAATGTGCCGTGTATGGTCACTTTGTGGGCGTCGCGGTCGTAGCGGAATCCCAAGATGGTGCCGAGAGTGTCATCGCCATAAATTGGAAATGTCCCTTTTGGCCGGTTTTGCGGGAGCACCATTGGTCGTAATGGAGATATTGAACTTTAACTCCACTCAGGAAATTGAGTGGTATTTAAATCCAACGTGGAAATAGAGGCCATGTCGGAATCTTCAAGGCTAAAATCAAAGATATTCAAGTTTTCCGCGATATGCGCTTTCTGGTGTGATCTGGGGATGGCAATAATTCCTCTTTGGTAATGCCATCTCAGGCACACCTGCGCAACGGTTTTATTGTATTTCTTTCCGATGGCTGCCAGCGTGGCATTGGTGAATAGCCCATTACGGCCTTCCGCGAAAGGCGCCCAGGCTTCCATTTGCACGCCATGATGCTTTAAGTAATCATACGCCTTGCCTTCCTGAAAAAACGCATGGGTTTCGATTTGATGGATGGCAGGTTTCACCTCGTTATTCGCAATCAAGTCGTCCAGTTGGGCAAAATCGGCATTGCTCATGCCGATGGCCTTGATTTTCCCCGCATGATAGAGCTCCTCCATGGCCTTCCAGGAACCCTTCCAATCGCCGCCGGAAGGCCGGTGAATCAGGTAGAGGTCCAAATAATCCGTCCCCAACTTATTGATGGAAGTTTGAAATCCTTTCTTGGCCTGTTCGTAGTCCATATCGGCTTTCCACAGTTTTGAGGTGATAAAGAGTTCTTCACGTTTGATTCCACTTTGTCTGATTCCTTCGCCTACTTCCTTTTCAGTGTTGTAGATCATGGCGGTGTCAATGAGACGATAGCCCAGAGAGATGGCATCGGCCACGCACCTGATTCCAACGTCGCCGTTGAGTGTCATGGTGCCCAATCCAAGACGTGGCATTTGCAGGCCGTTATTGAGGGTCACGAGCGGGGCCAAACTTTTCTGGGTGCTGGTATTTGGCGCGGCAAATGACGGCGCGCTGCCGAGGCCCAGAAACATGGCCGAGCCGGCAAATCCCGCGCTGGTCTGCAAGAATTGGCGGCGGCTCATTCCGTTGGAGTTGCGTTCTTTATTCATATTGGTGGTATTGTGGCGGTTGGTCAAAGAGAAATAAGGGAATAATCCATTACGGGGTCAAAGTATTGGGCGACGGCAAAGAACCGTCCCGAACCATCCGCCGCTTCGCTCATCCAAACCAGACGGTCAATTTGCAGATTCGGGAAAACCTGTTTGAGTTCGATCTTTGGTAGTGATTGCGCTGACGTGGTGACGGCAAAGACTAGCGAACAGAAAACTTGCGTCAGAAAGAGATGGAATGTTCTCAAAGTGCGAAGATGAAAACGAGATTAGGACAAAATGAATAGTCGGCAAAACTGCCGATATGCCTACGTCGGCCGATCGGGCAGACTAAAAATTATGCGACCCGGTATTCTGATTTTGCGGATTCGTTAACTTGGCTGGGTTTAAAATTAAATTAACATGAAAAGATTTCTCCTGGTTTTTTCCGCCGTAGTGTTCGTAGCCGCCAACCGGGTGCGCGGCGAAGTGGTCATCGCCGATGTTTTTGCGCGGCAGGCGACGAGCTTGAACGGCAAATGGCATGTCATCGTTGACCCGTATGACACGGGCTATTTTGATTACCGCCGTCAGCCTTATGATGAGGCGGCCAAGCCCAGCGGCGGTTTTTTTCTGGATCGGCAGCCGAAGGACAAGACGGAACTCATTGAATACAACTTCGACACCAGTCCGACTTTGAACGTGCCCGGCGATTGGAATTCACAGGACAAAAAACTTTTTTATTATGAAGGCTCNNGTCTGGTATCGCACCAAGTTCGATGTGAACAAGTCCGCGCCCGATCACCGGCTGTTCGTTTATTTCGGCGCGGCGAATTACGAGGCGGATGTTTATCTCAACGGCCAGAAACTTGGCAAACACATCGGCGGTTTCACGCCGTTCGCTTATGAGATCACCAAGCTGGCAAAGGAGAAAAATAATTCGCTCGTCGTCCGCGTGAACAACAACCGCCACGCCGATGGCGTGCCGACGGTCAACACGGACTGGTGGAATTACGGCGGCCTCACGCGCGATGTGCTGCTGGTGGAAACGCCGGCGACTTTTATTTCCAATTTCCGCGTGCGGCTCAAGCCGGACACGACGGATACGATTGAAGCCAGTGTCCAGCTTGACGGCGCGGACAAGGAACAGGCGGTGAAAATTTCCTTGCCGACGCTGAAACTCGCCGCTGAAATGAAAGCCGACGCCAATGGTTTCGCGCAGTTTGAACTTTCCACGCCGAATCTTCCGCTGTGGTCGCCGGAGCAGCCGGTGTTGAACGACGTTGAAATTTCCAGCGGCGTCGACCAATTGAAAGACCGCGTCGGTTTCCGCACGATTGCGACGAGCGGCACGGATGTTCTGCTCAACGGGCACAAGGTTTTTTTGCGCGGCATCTGCATCCATGAGGAGAATCCGTTGCGTGGCGGCCGGGCGTGGTCGGAACACGACGCAAAGCTGTTGCTCGGTTGGGCGAAAAAATTGAACTGTAATTTTGTCCGGCTCGCGCATTACCCGCACAACGAACACATGGCGCGGCTGGCCGACGAAATGGGCATCATGGTGTGGGAGGAAACTCCGGTCTATTGGACGATTCAATGGACGAACGCGGAGACTTTGGCGAACGCGAAAAAGCAATTGGGCGATGAGATTTTGCGCGATCAGAACCGGGCGAGCGTGATTGTGTGGTCGGTGGCGAACGAAACACCCGTCGGCGAGGCGCGCACGAAATTTTTGAAATCGCTCGTGGACGAAGCGCGGGCGCTTGATGGCACGCGGCTGGTCTCCGCCGCGATGGAAGTGCGCACCGACCCGGATGATCCAAATCACAAAATCGTGGACGATACGTTCGGCGAATTCACCGACCTGTGCAGTTTCAATGAATACACCGGCTGGTATGACGGCTTGCCGGATAAAATTGACCGGCTCCGCTGGAGCATCAAATACGACAAGCCGGTGGTCATCAGCGAATTTGGCGCGGACGCAAAGCAGGGTTTTCATGCGGACGCGCGGACGCGCTTCAGCGAGGAGTATCAGGAGGACGTTTACAAACGCACGCTGCCGATGCTGGAAAGAATTCCCGGCTTCAGCGGCTGCACGCCGTGGATTTTGTGCGATTTCCGTTCCCCGCGCCGGCCGTTGCCGGGCATTCAGGACGGCTGGAACATCAAGGGCCTCATCGGCCACGACGGCAAAAAGAAAAAAGCCTTTGCCGTGCTGAATAGTTTCTACGACGAAAAAACAAAAGCTGGCGCTGTAAAATAATTTTTGGCATGAGAACAAAACTTCGATTGCATCTGCAAGCGTGCTTGATTCTCACCTGATTTTTTATTTGGCGGATGCGCGATCCGCCAGCGCACGAGCAGCATCAGGAAAAGTCCAGACAACATGAAGCCGTATTGGATGCCGATGACTTTGTGCTCGCTTGTCTTCAGGGTAAAGGTGTCAACGCTGTTCTGGTGCAACGGCGGGAAAATTTTATTTCTCCGCAATTTGTGTGGCTTCAAGCTTGTCTCGACCAGATAATTCGCCCCACGAATAAGCGGCAATTTACCATTATGGTAAATAGTGCGAACCGTATTATTAACCTGGAGTTGGACCCACTTATTTTAATTGCCGAAGCAGAAGCAGCCGGACATAGCCTTATGAAACATTGGGGGATGGTCGTGGCGTCAATTAAACCGGTTGTAGGAAAACAATTGGGGAAGCTGGTGGAAAAGCTCGTTCAATCGCGATCTAATTGGAAAGAAGTCGTAAAGACTGCAATTCCAATCTTGTTAGAGACTGCCAAGGTTGCTGAAGGCGCCGTATGCGCTATGTTGACATGGGTGAACAGACTGGCGCGGTTCCGGAACTCTGCGAGGAAGCTGCTCAAATCAAAGAATATCAGCTTCTGACCGCGTTTGAAAAGTCTGGCCTGCCGGCGGCGCCGAGCGAAAATGCTCTGTTCATGTTGATGGACTATGACGTTTTGTCTCTGTTTCCAGACATGGTTAGCTTTGTTGCCGGAAAAGGCCGATTCACATCACCAGCATTCACGGCATTGGGCGAAAAAATGGAAAGTGGCGATACACTTAGCGCCGCCATGAAGTCCATGCCCGATGACTTCCCGGCCTATGTCGCCCGGATGATTCAGGTCGGCGAGGAGAAGCAGGACCTGGACGAAATGCTCGAACGCGTCGTTGCTTATCTAAAATGGCAACATTTGGGCATTGAATCTGCCGTTCGTCTCTTCCGTCCGTGTGTGAAGGCGTAAAGTATTACGACCGTCAACGACCGCCAGTTCACGAAAGTGGGCAGGCGGTCTTTTAATTATAGCCGGACACTTGCCAAATCTGGCAACTCGACCCGTCTTCCTTCAATCCACTACTACGCTATCATCGTCTCGACCATGGCACTTGGCGGCGGCCTTGCGGCGGCGGTGCTTGGCCCAGTCCAGCGAGCGGGCCATCAACTGGATGGTGGTGGAGTCCACGACGTGGATGAGCCGTTTGAAACGGAAAGCGAAACGCGGACGCCGGTTGCCGCCGAAGGCGGGCTGCAAGGTTTGCAAATGTTCCAGCACCGACCAGAAGAGTTGCTCGGCCATTTTCGGGTCGCGGCGGCGGTTGGCGTGAGAAAGGGTGTTCTTGGGCGGAGGTGTGGCCCCGCGCAGCGCCGACAACGACCCGGAGTGCAGACGCAGGCCGTCGCACACGTCGTTGAGACCGAGGCTGTGGGTGAGTTGCGCGTAGAGCAGGCTGACGACATGACTCCACGGACTGAAGGTGCGGGCTTGATCTTCCACGCCGGTCGCGCGTGCCAGGCGCGGCACCAGATGCGGCGGAATGAAGTTGCAAAGTTGGCGCAACAGCGAGAATTTGCCGGCGGTTGGCTTGTGTCGAGTTTGTTTATTCATGCCTTACCTTGTGGCAAGGCCCAAACTTGCAAGCCAACCTTTTTTTACACTTCAACCCTCAATCCTGTGGGACAGCAGTGTATTGATTTCATTCTGGATTCCCAACGATCCAGAGCCGCCTGCCCCGTGCAGCCCGGCAAGATCGGAGATGGTGCGGACTGTCGCCCGGGTATTTGGAGGAAACATCTGGCATCCAATCCGACCAACAACCAAGACGCCAGCCACTATTTTCCCGTCAATCCAGTTTCATGGCTGGCGTGCCAAAGCCCTCAGACGGTCATGGCCCCAAGACGGTACGGAAGAAACGAACTGGATAGGCCGGGGAATTGGTATCCACCCAAAAGAATGGCAACAACGGCAAATTGGTTGTGAATATTGGAATCCAGGAAGTCAAGTTGGTGGAAGCCATGAGCGTGTAGTTTGTCCCTGTATTATTGGTGTTGATCCAAAATCCAAACTGGCCGTTGCTGATGGAAGCGCCATAGAGGGCAGGCACGATTGGCTGATTGGGCGTGGCACTGACCTGGAAGGAGTTGGTGCTATCACAGCCGTTATTGACCGCCAAAACCACATAGTAATATGTCGTCCCATTCGTCACCACGGAATCAGTGTAGTTGGTAACTGTCAGTCCGCTGGACAACAGGGTGTACGGCCCGCCGCTGACCACCGAGCGTTTCACGTTGTAGCTGGTGGCTCCGCTTACTGTGTTCCAACTCAAGGCCACCAGCGAGTTGCTTGCGGTCGCCGTCAAACCCACCGGCGCGGCCGGCGGCGGGAGGAGGATTTCGATGCCGCTGGATTTGGCGTTGTCCTTGATGGTGACGTACTGGATGACAATCGCATTCGTGGTGTTAGGAGCCACCATAAACTGTTGGATGTTCGCCTTGTCCTCGGCGCCGGACACGGCAAAAACGTCGAAGTTCGTCAGGACTTCATTGCCGTTAATGAAAACGTTGAATATCCGATCGTTTGTGGCAGTCCAATAAATTTCTGCAAAGTGGAGGCGCACCAAGTAGTTAACGCCCTGCGTCAAGCTGGTGAAAGTGTAGGTGAAGTTGCCGTAGCGTTCGGTTTGATAAACCGCCTGGAGTGCGGGAGAGGTCACGGCGCTGGTGTCGATTGCCGCCGTTGTCGAGGCGGCGGTGCCGCCCGAATAAAATGCGTCCGCGATGAACTGGTTAGCCGCGCTGCCACCCGAGTTCACGGCCAATTCGAAGGCGCCCAGTGTCACGGCTGACTCACTCGAGTTGGGGCTTTCGCCAAGAGAATTCGTGGCTGAAACCACATAGTAGTAACTGGAGCAAGTGGAAACGGCGGTGTCAACGTAGCTGTTCGCGGTGGGACTGGCGATGGTAGTGTACGGTCCACCGCTGACCAGCGAGCGTTTCACATTGTAAGCGGTTGCACCGGTGGAGGCGTTCCAACTCAGATAAACTGCCGCGTTGCCGGTGCCCGCTGTCAATCCCGTTGGGGCGGCCGGAACCGTAGGTATCGGCGTTCTCAAGCCAATCCAGTTGATACTAAATCCATTAGTGAGCACTTCCAACCGCAGCGCCTGACTCCCGATGCCACCCGTCAGGGAAACCGTCGGCAAGGTGACCGTCTGCCAAGTCTGCCAGCCGCCGGTATTGGGAATGGCGACTGTGCCCAGAACGGCGCCGTTGAGCCGCACCCGCAGTTGACCGCCGACCGCAGGCGCAGCCACACGGAGGCTGATGGTGTAGTTGGCCGTGGGATACGGCAGGTTGACCGTGTATTCCAGCCATTCACCGGTGTTGAGCGAGTTCACGTCGTAGCCGCCGCCCGTGTCCGAGGTGGGTTCAATCCCCACGTCATCCGACCGGTAAACCCCGCCCGGATTGCCTACCGTGGTGTTGTAGTAGGCCACACTCTCGCCGCCCGTATCGTAGTTCTCCGCTTGGATGATGTTCGTGCCTCCCGACATGGTGGGAACGGTCCCCCCAAAAGGCTCCTGCGGCTGCGAATAAACTTCCAGCTCCGACAGCGAATAACCCGCGCCCGGCAAACCTTGCTGCGTCCCGTTAATCTGCACGTAGCGGCCACGGCCCGAAACCAGAATGTCCTCCGTGCCGCCAAGGTCATTGTTCGTGTTGAAAACAGCCGTCCAATTGGTTCCGTCTAGTGAAATTTGGATCGTATAGCTGCTCGCGTAATTGGTGTTCCAATGCAACCGGACACGGGACAGGTCTTTTATTAAACCGAGATCCACCTGAATCCATTGCGGGTCGCTGGCCAGCGAGGTCCAGGCTGAGATGGTATCTCCGTCCACGGCGGCCGCACCCGGAGTGTTCGTGGAAAGCACGGAGGAAACGGTCACCGGCTGATGGAGCGCCGCGTTGGCCAGATCGCTGGAAGGCACCGACGCAACCGTGAATGCCCCGGTCAAACGGATGTCCCGCGAGGAAGCGCCGACCATAACTTGAAAACTGCCCGGCGTCACAATCCAGCCGCGAGCGGTGGCGTCCCAATTGGCCAGGTCTTCCCAATCCAGATTGAACTTGACGTGCTGTGTCTGACCCGGCGAAAGGGTGATTTTCTGGAATCTTTTGAGTTGCTTCGGCGGCTCGCTGGCGGCGGCAGGAAAGCCCAGATAGAGTTGGGGCACTTCAGCGCCCGTGAGCGTGCCCGTGTTCGTCAGGTCGAAGCCGATTTGCACCTGCCCCGAGGGGCTGACGGCGCTTACGGTGAGGTTGCTGTAACCGAACGTCGTGTAGGACAAGCCGAAACCAAACGGGAACAGCGGAGTCACGTTGTTTGTGTCATACCAGCGATAACCCATTTCCAACCCTTCGGAGTAGGCCGCTTGAAGGTTGATGCCGGGCCATTGGGCGGTGGTACTCGTGGGCACCTGGCTCGCAGAGGGAGGAATGCTTACCGGCAGTTTTCCTGAAGGATTAACGTCCCCGAACAGAACTTGAGCCAGCGCGTTGCCATTTTCCTGTCCCGGATACCACGCCATCACAATTCCCGCGACCTGACTGGCCCACGGCATCAGCGTGGCGGAAGATTCGTACATAACGACAATCGTGTTGGTGTTCACGGCGGCCACGGCGCTGATGAGGGCATCCTGGCCGTTGGGCAGGGAAAGATTGGAGCGGTCGGAACCTTCGCTGGTCTGCTGGCCCACACATACGATGGCGACGGCGGAATTACTGGCTGCTTGGACCGCGGCGGCGACGCTCGCTCCGTCACCCTGGGCGTAATTGATGGTGACGCCGCCGCCCGCGCGGCTGGTGATTCCCGCCAGCGGCGTGATGTTGTAAGGCAGGTTTACGCTCGCGGAACCAGCGCCCACTGAAAACGCATTCGCACTCGCCACGGAACCAATCACGGCGATTGAATGCACCGACGAGCTCAGCGGCAGCACGCCGCCGTTGTTTTGCAACAAGACCATTCCCTCCGCGGCAGCGTTGCGCGCAAATAGAACATTGGCTGAGTTCGTCACCGTCGAAATTAGGTTTCCGGTGGGAGGATTGTCGAAGAGACCGAATTGAAACATGGTGGTGAGGATGCGCTGCACCATGCCGTCCAATTCCGAAGGCGGGACATTGCCCGATTGAATGGCGGTGGTGATGTTATTGGCTGCAAATGGGCCACTATACATGTCCATATCGAGTCCATTATTCATGCCACCCACGGTGGTGAAAGCCGCCCCCCAATCGCTCATGATCCAGCCATTGAATCCATACGACTTTTTCAAGGTGGCATTGAGCGCCGGCAACTCGCACGCGTGAACGCTGTTCACCAGATTGTAAGAGGCCATGACCGCACCAACCCCGGCCCGCACGGAGGCGCGAAACGGCGCTTCATAGATTTCCTGGAGGGTGCGTTGGTCCACGTCGGCGCTGATTGTTGTGCGGTTGATCTCCTGATCGTTGCACACAAAATGTTTTGCGGTGGCGATGACGCCCTGGCTTTGGATGCCGGGAATCTCCGCCGCGGCCATCGCTCCCGCAAGATACGGATCTTCACCGTAGCCTTCAAAAGTCCGCCCGTCTTCATACACGCGCGCCATGTTCATCATCGGCCCCAACAGAACTTCAACGCCTTTGCCGCGGCATTGGGCGCCCATTTGGCTGCCGTATTGCCGCGCCAGCGCCGTGTCCCAACTCGCCGCGATGTCAATTGGCGCGGGAAAGGCTGTGGTGCTGGTGTCTGAAAGACGAAGTCCGGCAGGTCCGTCGTTCAAAAACAACCATGGAATGCCGAGCCGGGTGTTGTTGGCAATGTTGCCCACATAGTTACTGCCAGTCGGGCCTGCTACGCCGTAAACCATGGCCGCCTTCTCACTGAAGGTCATTTGGGCAAGCAAAAGGCTGGCGCGCTGGCTCGCTGAAAGAGTTGTGTTCGTCCAGGCTTGCGCCTGGAGATGGAGTGGCATCGCGCAACACAACCCGATGAAACAAACCGCGCGAATGACGTTCAGCGGCATCCACGGGCGAAAAAGGCGCATAAATCGGGATTTCCCATATGGTTTCTTGCCCACGACTAGCGTAGAGCTTTTTTGCGATTTTCTGCCTGCTCCACAGATTTGCAAGGACTTTTTCCAGTCCACCCTCGGTTTTTCTCTGGCACAGGTGACGATTTGTCGCCAGTTGTGCCTTTCCACACACTTTTCCATGCCATCTGAAGACACTTCTCCCGTGGTTTCCATTGTTTTCATGGGAGTTCTTTCACTTTTCCTTCATCCTGACATCGCGGTTGCCAATCTCAGCCGTCCAATCCGTTCCAAAATCGTCTGGAACAACTCTCGCGGAACCGCCACCTCCGCCATCTGGAAAACTATCTTCCGAGAATGGTGCACGACCTTCGCCCCGATCTTGATCAGTTTCTCCCGCAGCGTCGTCAATGTCCAGTGACGCACCGCTTGCGGCAGCACCGCCTGCCGCAGGAAGTTGCCCATGTTGTAGGCCAGCACGAACAGTTGCAGCCGCACCTGATTATCCACAAAGTCGTGACAGGACAGGCGGGTCCATTTGACGGCGTTCTTACCTTCCTTGATCCACT
>PLZL01000325.1 GCA_003152145.1 Limisphaerales bacterium | reverse complement strand
TCCGTGATGACCAGCAGCGACGGCAATTCCTTTTTCAACAGCCGCACCGTTTGCTGGACGATGCCGTTCTTCGCGTAGGCGCCGGAAGCCTTCGCGTCCTTTTTATCGGGAATGCCAAACAGCAGGACGGCGGGAACGCCGAGCGCATGGGCGCGCGCCGCCTCGCACAGGACTTCATCCGGCGAAAACTGGAAGACGCCGGGCATGGCGTCAATTTCGCGGCGCAACTTCTTGCCGGAGCGGGCGAACAAAGGCAGCACGAGCTGCTCCACGCTCAAGCACGTTTCGCAGACGAGCTTTCGCAACGCAGGCGACTGCCGCAGCCGGCGCGGGCGATAAACGGGAAATCCGGGCAAATTCATGGAAACATTATAGACATTGTGGGTTAAATTTCTCCAGAATTGTTTCACACTTTTTGCTGAAAAATAATTGACAGTTTTCGATAAACCAAATAGCAATCCAGCATGAACCAGATTTTCGTCAAATTGACGTTAAGTTTTTGGGTTCTTTTGTCTGCCTGTCTTGTTTCCACAAAAATATCTGCTCAACCCGGCGGGCCAAGTTTCATGCGCGGAAGGGCAACGATGGAAATGAGTCTTCCGGTGCATCGCACTTTAAAAAGCATTGCATACGGCAACGGTATTTTTGTGGCAGTTGGGCCGGCCATGACCATCTTAACATCCAAAGATGGGAAAAATTGGGTCAACCACAGCTCGGAAATTACAAATTTGACCGTTAACATAAACTTTACCAGTCAAACCTATGCGGCCAATGGTGACGCCATTACTGTCATCTCGTTTGGTAATATGCCCCAATGGCTGTCTTTTCCTGAAGACAAAACCAACCGGGCGAACTTGGATGATGCTGAACTAGCCGCTCTGATTGATTCCAGGAAACAAAAAATACAGGATTATCGGTCAAAGTTCCCAACCACCCCGTTCCGGCTTTGTGCCGTGACATTCGGCGGCGGCATGTTTGTTATCGTTGGCGATTGTGGTGAGATTCTGGCTTCACACGATGGCGAACATTGGGCAGCTCCGGTTTCCGGCTCATCCAACATACTGACCAGCGTTACCTGGGGTGATTCGGGTTTTGTAGTCGTTGGTGACAAAGGAACCATACTTACCTCGCCCGACGGTTCAATTTGGACAAAAAGCAATTCTGGGACCGACCAGACACTTTTTGGGGTGGCTTACGGCAATGGAACATTTGTGGCACTTGGAGACAACAGCACAATTCTTGTCTCCAGCGATGGGATTAAATGGACGCCCACGGACATCGGCCCGGAAGGGATGGAATCCATCGCGTTTGGGAACGGCATCTTCATGGGAACAAGCATTGATACTGATTTCCCCGGCAAGAAGTATTTGGATAACCATCACACCATGGGTTCAAAAGATGGCAAAAACTGGTATGAAGTCAAACATCCCTATCCTCCACAAGAAGGACAGGTTGGGGCAATGACTTTCGACGGGCATTCTGGAGGAACCACGTCTCTATCTTTTGGCGGAGGCCTTTTTATTGCCACGTCAGTCGAAGGAATTTATACATCTAAAGACGGCAGCAGTTGGAATACGTCAGTTGAGCCGGACGGTTACAAGTCATGTTATTACGGAGCCTCTTTTGGCAATGGGGTTTTTGCGGCCGTTGGAAATGGTTCAACCATCGGCCCAAATCACATGGGCCGAACATGGGGGATGACGATAGCAACTTCCAAGGAAGCTGGTTCTTGGGAGCTTTCTCAAACCCCACCTTCAAGGTTACTGTGGGGCAGCATTGAAAATGACAAGAGTTTTAGGGTAATCGGACCATTATTAGGTCCTTTTGGAATTCAGTTGATGTCAACCGATGGAGAAACGTGGACGACTCCAGATAAGATTTCCATATCTGGTTCCGTTTGGGGAAATGGATTTGTCTTTAGTTCAGGAAAGCAGCCAATAGTTCTCTCATCAAAAGATGGAATTGTTTGGACTCGGCTGTTGCCAAAGAATTCCGACCAGCCAACACCACTGACCATTGCCAGCAACGCACCTGAAAACGGGGTCCTGATTGATTTGAATGGACAATGCTACAAACTAAACCTTGCCGCCAACGTCGGACAATTTTATGAAATTCAGGCATCAACCAATTTGCAGGATTGGACGACTCTCACAACTATTACGAATACCGGCGGAATCCTGAACTTTGTTGATCGTGACATCACAAATTATCCGATGCGTTTCTACCGGTTGAAGCTTCAGTAGCCGTTTGTCTGTCTAATAATTCCGACTCTGTTCCCGGCCCGAAAGTTTGTCCAGCCAAAGTTGGGCGGGAAGTTTCGGGGAGCGCGACCGTCCCGGTTGCTCTGCCGCGCGTCCCGCGCAGCAGAATCGTCGGCGTGACGCCAACGATTGCAGGCTTGACGCCCGCGCTCCCCAGAAAATTCTTCGCGTTCTTCGCGCGACAACAATTCTTTTGCTTCGGTAAGTAAATTGCTACATTGCCGCCATGCAGGGATTGAAAAAATTCTTCCGGGCGCTGCTGGTGCTGGCGGTGCTGGCCCTCGGCGTTTATCTCGGCTTGACGGTGGCGCGCTGGAGGGGCGGCGGCCTGCGCGTCGAAAACACCGCGACCATCATCCAGCAGGTGCAGACGTTGTCGGATCTGGTCACGGTCAAATACGTGATGCAAAAGGTGGAGTTCGTGGATTCGCCACCGGGCAGCACGCTGGGGCAATTCATCCAAGGCGACAACAAGGTGATGTTGCTGGCGCAGGGCGTCGTCAAGGCGGGCATTGATTTGAAAAAAATCGTGCCCGGCGATGTGGTGATTTCCGGCAAGAGCCTCACCATCACGCTGCCGAGGCCGGAAATCACCGATGCCTACCTCGACGACGCGCAGACGAAGGTGATCGAGCGGACGACGGGTTTTCTGCGGTCGCTGGACAAGGATTTGGAGCAGACGACGCGGCAATATGCCGTGGACGACATCCGCCGCGCGGCGCAGCAGAGCGGGATTTTGAACGACGCGAACGAGCGGGCGCGGACGGAGTTGCGGACTTTCTTTCAGCAGGCGGGATTTGAGAGGGTGGAGTTCCGCTGATTCATTTACGATTTGGGATTTACGCGCCCTTCACCAATTTCAATTGACCGCGTAAATCGTATATCGCAAATCGTCAATTGAAGTCCGTGTCCTAATTTGAGTCAGTGTGGATGATTTTAACCACACGCGGCGCTAGCGATTGTTCCTCGATTTGAATGGCGATTTGTTGCCGCACCCCCGACGGCGGGAGTTTGAATGCATGCGGGCGAAGCTGCCCAAGAAGCTGCGCAAGATAAAGCGCGGTCGTGGACGGCATTGACTGCCGGTTGCTTGCCGCCGCCGGTCCGCGGGCTTCCAGCGATGTCTTGAAGGCATTGGTTTTTTTAGCCATGCCTTTTATGCTGCAAGTCGCGTGCCAGAATTATGCCCGGACGCCCGGCAATAAAGGGGATGGATTGGCCAAAAACTTTTCTTCTCAACGCGGCGGCCTTGCTCTACAATTTTTACAGATGAAACACCCCGGCCTCATCAGGGAAATTGGTTCCTGCAACCTGCATTATTCCCGGCCGGCCAAAGCAACCAGCGACATTTTATGAAAACCTATCAACCCGCAGACCTCCGGAACTTCGCCATCGTCGGCCACGCCTCGTCCGGCAAAACCATGTTGAGCGAGGCGATGCTCATGTGCGGCGGCGTCATCAACCGCATGGGCCGCATCGCCGACGGCTCGACGGTGTCGGATTATCACGTCAGCGAAAAGAACCGGAAGATTTCCGTCTCGGCCTCGCTGCTGCACACGGAGTGGTTGGGAAAGAAGTTCAACATCATTGACACGCCCGGCTATCTGGATTTCATCAGCGAAGGTTTGGGCGCATTGCGCGTCGGCGATTTTGCGCTGGTGGTCATCCACGCGCAGCACGGTCTCGGCGTGGGCACCGACCGCGTGTGGAATTACGCGACCGGCTACGGCCTCCCGAAAATGATCGTCGTCAACGCGCTCGACAAGGAGAACGTGGATTTCGATGCGGTGCTGAAGGCGGCGCAAGAGCATTTTGGGCGGCACGTTTTTCCGTTGAGCGTGCCGGTGAACGCCGGGCCGGGTTTCAACAAGGTGCTGGACGTGCTGCGCAACGATATCGTGACTTACGCGACCGATGGCAGCGGCAAATACACGGAGGAACCCGTCACCGGCGAATGGGAGGCGAAGGCCAAGGAATTGCACAGCCAGCTCATCGAGCACATCGCCGAGTCGGACGACGAACTAATGAACAAGTTTTTCGAGCAGGGCGGCTTGTCGGAGGAGGAATTCCGCGCCGGCATCCACGCGGCGGTGCAGAAGGAATTGTTCATCCCGCTGTTCGCCGCATCGGCGGAAAACAACATCGGCGTCGCGCGGTTCATGGATTTTGTCGCCAAATACGGCTCGTCGCCGGTGGACCGCAAAAAGGTCAAGGCGGTTGATGCCAATGGAAACGAAACCGAGGTGGCGCTCGACAGCAACGAGACGGCGGTTTACATCTTCAAAACGATGTCCGAGGCGCATTTCGGCGAGCTGTCATTTTTTCGCGTCTATTCCGGCTCGATTACGACGGGCAAGGATTTGTTCAACAGCGACCGCAAGGTCAATGAGCGCATCGGGCAGATTTACCAGCTCAACGGCCAGACTCGCGTGGCCGTCCCCACGCTCGGCGCGGGCGACATCGGCGCGGTGGTCAAGCTCAAGGACACACATACCGGCAACACGCTTTGCACCGTTAAACATCCTGTGACGCTTTCGAAAGTCGTTTATCCCAAGCCGAACATCCACGCCTCGCTCGTCGCGAAGGTGAAGGGCGAGGAAGACAAGGTCGCTTCCGGCCTCGCCGCGTTGCACGAGGAAGACCCGACGTTCCTTTACGTCGTGGACAGCGAGTTGCATCAAACGATTATTTCGGCGCAGGGCGAATTGCATTTGGAAGTTGTCGCCGACTGGTTGCGCCGCCGGCACAACGTCCATGTCGACCTGGCCGAGCCGCGCGTGAAATACCGCGAGACCATCAAGGCCAAGGGCGATTCAAAGTATCGCCACAAAAAACAGACCGGCGGCGCGGGACAATTCGCCGAAGTCTGGATGCGCATCGAACCCAAACCGCGCGATGCCGGTGTGGAGTTCACCAATTCGCTCGTCGGGCAGAACGTGGACCGCAATTTCGTTCCGTCCGTCGAAAAGGGCGTGCAACAGGCCTGCACCGAGGGCATCCTCGCTGGCTGCCGCGTGACGGATGTGAAGATTGATTTTTACGACGGCAAGATGCATCCGGTGGACTCGAAAGACATCGCGTTTCAAATCGCCGGCTATTTTGCGTTCAAGGAAGCATTCACCGCCGCCAAGCCCGTCCTGCTGGAACCGATTGAGACGGTTGAAATTCACATCCCGGAAGATTGCATGGGCAAGGTGATGGGCGACTTGTCGAGCCGTCGCGGAAAAATCATCGGCATGGACACCGACAGCACGTTCCAGGTCATCAAGGCCAGTGTGCCGACGAAGGAGCTTTACCATTACTCCAGCACGCTGCGTTCACTGACCGGCGGACGCGGCGTCCACACGGAGGAATTCAGCCACTACGAAGAAATGCCGCGCGACGCGGCGGAAAAAGTGATTGAAGAGGCGAAGAAACGGAAGGCCGCCGCCGAAACACATTGAAATTGATTCTTTGCGCTGTCCGTTTGACTCGTCGCGGCATATTGCCTAATGTTTTCCCATGACTGCTGTTGAAGAACGCCGCATCAAAGTTCTCTTGAAGGATGCCGTGGTTGAAGTCCTTGAGGAACGGCACGACCTCCTGCGGGAAGCTTTGCAGGAATGCTTGGAGGACATGGCCATGTTGAAGGCCATTCAACGGGGCGAAAAAACCCGGCTCACGAGCCGCGGAAAAATCTTCCAACGGCTTGCGCGCGCCGCGTGAACACGGCCTTTCGCGAGGCAGAAAATGCCTGTTTCTTGAAGGCGAGACGCGGATTTTAAGGCGTTTATGCGGTTTTCGGGAAACGGTAGCGCGGGCTTGTCGCGCCGAAGTCAGGATTGATCAAGACTTGCAACCTTGAACCATTAAGCAGAGTCTTGGAATGAAAATCGTGAAGCTGCTGACGCTCTCAATGCTGATGGTGATTGGATTACCTGTCATAGTGCAAGCCCAATTCATTTTCACGACCAATAACGACGGCTCGCTCAACATCTACCAATACACCGGTTCCGGCAGTGCGGTGACCATTCCCAGCACGACCAATGGCCTGCCCGTCACATCCATTGGAACTAATGCGTTTTATCACCGCTACAATCTGACCAGCGTCACAATTGGCACAAACATCACTACCATCGGGGACAATGCGTTCCAATACTGCGCCCTGACCAGCCTAGCGATTCCCAACAGTGTCACCACCATCGGGAGCTATGCGTTCTATGAGTGTCTGGGCCTGACCAACGTCACTATCGGCACCAACGTTAACACCATCGGAAGTTATTCGTTTTCTTACATCTACCTGACCATTGTTAGAATCCCCGCTTCCGTAACCAAGATTGGCACCGCTGCATTCCTTGAATGCCCAAGCTTGACGGCAATAACGGTGGATACAAATAATCCCGCCTATAGCAGTGTGGCTGGTGTCTTGTTCAACCAGAGCCAGACCATGCTCATCCAATACCCGGGAGGCATAGGCGGAAGCTATACTGTCCCCAGCACCGTCACCAGCATAGGGAATTGCGCGTTCTCTGAATGTCCCTTGACCAGCGTTAATATCGGCACCAACGTCACCAGCATCGGAACAAATGCGTTCTTGCAATGCACTAGCCTCACTGACGTCATGATCCCTAACACCGTCACCAGCATTGGAAATGAGGCATTTTACCTTTGCAATAGTTTAACAAGTGTCACAATCCCCAGCAACGTTACCAGCATTGGGGACTTGGCATTTTTTAGCTGCACCAGTCTGACTAACGTCACCATCCCCTCAGGTGTGACCAACATTGGATCCGGTGCATTCGCGAATTGTCAAAGTTTAGCGGCAATAACAGTGGATCCAAACAATCCGGCCTTTACGAATGTAGCAGGGGTTTTATTCGACCAGAGTCTGACGACGCTAATCGCATATCCGTTGGGCCTAGCGGGTAGCTATACAATCCCTAACAGCGTCACCAACATTGAGGACTATGTGTTCTATAACTGTTCCAGCCTGACAAGCATCACAATTCCAAACAGCGTCATCAGTATCGGAAGCTACGCATTCAAAGTCTGCTTCAGCCTGACCAACGTCACGATTGGCACCAACGTCACTAGCATCGGCAGGGAGGCTTTTACTGGCTGTCCCCTGAGCAATATCACGATTCCGAACAGCGTCACTAGCATTGGATTCGATGCGTTCTATGGCTGTTCGAGCTTGACCAGCGTCACAATTCCAGACAGCGTTACTAGCATAGGGAGTTATGCGTTTGGTCAATGTTCCAGCCTAACCAGTGTCACGATTGGCACGAACTTAACAACAATTGGAAGCAGTGTGTTCTATAACTGTTCCAGCCTTACAAACGTCACAATTCCAAACAGTATTACCACCATTGGGCACGGGGCGTTCGAATACTGTAGCAGCTTGACAATAATGACGATTCCCAACAGCGTCACAAATATCGTGGACATTTCGTTCTATAACTGCACAAACCTGACGGGAATCTATTTCAAAGGTAATGCCCCCCTTCTTGGCAGTATGGTCTTCGACGGTGACAACAAAGCGACCGTCTATTATTTTCCGGGGACTACGGGCTGGGGCACGACGTTTGGCGGTGTTAAGACATGGAATCCGCAGGTGCAGACCAAGAGTGCCACTTTCGGCGTGCGGACGAATCGGTTTGGTTTTACCATCACCGGCAATATCGGTTTGGTCATCGTGGTGGAAGCCTGCACCAATCTAGCCAATTCCATCTGGTCTCCGTTGGGAACCAATACCCTCATCAGTAATGCGTCCTATTTCAGCGATCCCAAATGGACGAATTATCCCGGTCGTTTCTACCGCCTCCGCTCGCCGTGATTTTCGCTTAACTATTGGTAAAATGAATTCAGAAATTGAACTATTGAAATTAGCAAGGGAGCGATTCCAAAATCTTTCACCTACTGAAGAGAAACTGTTTAGAGCAGTGGCAAAGGGTGAGCAAGCTGATTTCTGTGCAGCTTCCAAAGAGGGTAATGATCCGAACCATGCGGATAAATGGCCAGCAGAACGCACTCTCAAAGCTGACAGGATTGCTTGGCTCTGCACCGATCCATCAGCATCCAGGTTGGTGACA
Organism: Limisphaerales bacterium; assembly: GCA_003152145.1. The sequence continues at coordinate 8,506 of PLZL01000325.1, read as the reverse complement.
CATCACGGCATTGCAGTTGCCGGAGCGCGGGTTGACGGAATGTTGAATCTCGAATGGGCAAACATTGCATTTCCTTTGGTCATGCAGCACTGTGCGTTTTCAGAAGACATCATTCTAGTCCAAGCTCATATAAATGGCCTTGCTTTGGTCCGCACGCACATCAAAAGCTTAATAGCAGACGCAATGGAAAACAGGGGTTTTCTTTATTTACGCAGCGGTTTCAAAGCCAGCGGAGAAGTGCGGCTTTTAGATACAACCATCAGGGGATGCTTTGACTGTCAAGGTGGTTTATTTATAAATGCCAAGTCAACTGCAATCAATGCTTCTAGGGCAAAAATCAATGGTGCTATTTATTTGAGCAACGGTTTTAAAGCCAAAGGGGAAGTGCATCTCTCGAGCGCAACCATCGGCGGGAGTATAGAATGTTCCGGTGGGCAGTTTATAAATGTCAGCGCAGTTGCGCTTAATGCTAACGGAACTAAAATTGGTGGTTCTCTTAATTTGAACGATGGTTTTAGATCAGAAGGAGAAGTGTGTCTCTTGGATGCAACAATGGGTCGAAGTTTTAACTGTAGTGGCGGGCGGTTTATAAATGCAAACGCAATCTCCATCAATGCTAATAGGGCGAAAATTGCAGGTGATGTTTTTTTACGCAACAACTTCAAATCTGAAGGAGAAGTGCTGCTTTTAGGTGCTAGTATCGGTGGAAGTTTGGAATGTCAAGGAGGACAATTTCTTAATAAGAGCGCAATCGCCCTGACTGCCGACGGAGTGAAAATCGAACGCTGCATTTTTTTTGCAAATGGTTTTAAGGCGGATGGAGAAGTGCGGCTATTGAGCGCAAGCATTGGCATGAATCTAGCCTGCGACGGCGGGCAGTTTTTCAATGCCAATGCTGTTGCACTCAATGCTGACGGAGTTAAAATTGGCGGTTATTTTAGTTTGCGCAACGGTTTCAAAGCCGAAGGGGCAGTGCGCCTATTGGATGCAACGATTGGTAGAAGTGTAGATTGTAGTGGTGGGCAATTTCTTAACAGCAACGCAATTGCTCTCAACGTCGACGGAGTAAAAGTTGGAGGCTCTTTATATTTGCGAAACGGCTTCAAAGCTGAAGGGGAGGTGCGAATCTTTGGTGCGACCATTGGCAGAAACTTGGAATGCAGCGGCGGACAATTTATTAATAACAATGCAACCGCCATAACCGCTGACGGAGTTAATGTCGGGAACGGCATTTTTTTCATAAAGTCCTTCAAAGCAGACGGCGCGGTGAGGCTACTAGGCGCAAGCATTGGTGGGAATTTGGAATGTGACAGCGGACAATTCATTAACACGAGCGCTAAAACAGATTCCTTTGCCCTTCAAGCCGACGGTATTAAAATTGACGGTTGTGTTTTTTTGCGTATTGGTTTCGAGGCGAATGGAAAAGTGAGTTTTACTAGTGCTCAAGTTGCTCAGCATTTTCAGTGGCATAGTGTTAAGTCGCCGGAGAAGGTAGTTCTCGATTTGCGTTCAGCGAAAGTTGGAACTTTTTGCGATGAAGAAAAGAGTTGGCCGAATCCAGGCAATCTTTTTCTTGACGGCTTTGTTTATGACGAAATTTACCATTTTTCTCCTACTGATGCAAAAACCCGTGTCAAGTGGATCAAGCGGCAGCCGCCCGCACAGTTCCTTCCACAGCCGTATGAGCAACTAGCTGGGCTTTTACGCAAGATGGGACATGAAGATGAGGCCGACAAGGTGATGATTGAGAAGAATGATGACATCGCGCGTCGCATTGCATTTTTTCACCCCAGGCGGTGGTTGCAGTTCTTTTTCAAACTTTTCGTCGGCTATGGTTACCGTCCTAGGCGTGCATTTGCCTGGAGCCTCCTAATTATTCTGATCGGCACACTCCTCTTTTCATCGGGCGACAGGGCGGGAATTATGACACCAACAAAGGAAAGTGCGTATGTCTTGAGCGATGGAGGAACGCAGCGGTTGTCGGAGAATTATCCGAAGTTTAATTCGTTTATTTACTCGCTGGAAATGTTCACGCCATTGTTGAAGTTAGAAATGGGCGACTATTGGCAACCAAATGCCAACCGTGGTGAACGATTCCAAGCGCGAGGAATTTCATTGCCCGCAACGGGCAGCCTGCTACGCGATTACCTATGGTTCCACATTATCTTGGGATGGGTTCTTACTACATTGTGGGTCGGTGGTTTGACCGGACTGGTGAAGAAGTAATTCCTTTTCAGCCACGATCTCTAGTTTGCGCCCAAGCCAGCCAAGGGGGAAATCGCGTCGTTGTCCGGCACGGCGCATCTCGCAAGGCGAGATAAGTCCGCTCATTCGTGAGCGGGGGACGCCGCCGCGCCCGCTCATCGAGCCAGCGTCACGCTCATCAGGCCGATGACCACTTCATTGGCGAGCGCGTGGACGGTCAGCGATTTTAATTCCTTCGTAAGGTCGAGCGGCAAATCCAAAACCGTCGCCGCGCCGCCGGGAACTTTTCCGCCTTTGCCCTTGAAACTTTCCACGTCGAGAAGGCGGATTTTTCCCGTCCGCAAATCCACGCGCGGCGGAATCGGCTCGTCGCGGCGGAACGCATAATCATCCATGAAATAATCCTGGTCAATCGGCCACCAGTTCACCGGATTGTCCAACGCCAGCCGTTCGGTCGAGCCGTCAGTGTAGGTCACGATCACTTCGCCGTTGTCAAAACGGCTTTGCATCGCCGCCGTGGAACCTGCCATCAGTAAAAACACGTGCGACGATTTTCCGGCCAGCGGCACGGAAACTTCGCGCGGATAATTGTCCCATTGCGACGTGAAAATAATATTTTTCGCGCCGTTTTCACCCGGCGTCGCCAGCGAAATGCCGTCCGGCAAACTAATTCTTCCGTTGTTTTTCGCCGCGAGCGCGCGCAGGCCGGAATCGTCCACGTCAAAACTGGCGTTCGGCTCGCACCAGCCGCCGATGCCGTGATCTGGAGTTGCCAGCGACGCGAACGGCGAGCGTGGCGTGCGATAATCATTGCGGAAAATCTGCGTGACCTGGTCGTTGAAAAACGGCGCGAGATTGACGGCTTCCAGTTTCGTCGCGTCAGGAATTTTTTTATTCCAATCCATCACGCCCGGAACGCCGGCCTCCGGCACGGCTCGTTTTGGAGTCTCCATTCCCGCCGTGCCGGAGGCCGGCGCTTCGCCGGGCCATGTCACGACCACTTCAAATTTTTCTGAAGCCGGACTCGCGATTTCCACGCGCGGCAAACCAACCGTGCCTTCAACCCAAATCCATTTTGCGGATTTCCCGTTGACGGTGATTTCCACCCCGGTTCGCAGCGCGCATATCTGAAGGTTCAATTTCATCAGCTTGGGAAATTTCGGTTCGACCAAAAATGTTTCCGTCAAACCGTCGCGGCGAAAATCAAAATTCAAATCGGGATGACGGATGCTGGCGTGATCCCATTTCGCCGGAAAACCGGGGACGATTTTCAATTCGCCCGCCAGCGCGTCGGGTTTGATGCCAAACAGTCCTTCAACGAGCGCGCGGGAATTGACGCCGACCGCGTCGGCAAAATCGCGTTGCGCCTCGCCGCGCGCCATGTCGTGAGAAGTCATCGCGCCGACATTTCCGGGACACCGGCCGAGGAACATCGAGTCGAGCAGTTCGCCCTTGAAAAGTTGGAACGCGGTTTCGGGCCGGTTCGCCTGCCAGAAGCCGAGTGACGTGTGCGCGGCCTCGGCCATGACGACGTTATTGAGAGACCATTGATACGGCATCCAACTCGTCTCCGGCAACGTGAACAGATTTTCGTCCGGCACGTTCGCGCCGCGAATTGGAATGTGTGCGATGTTGTTGTCAATCCAGCGCGACATCTGCCACGCCTGCTGCGGCGTCGGAACTTCGGAATCAATGGTGTGATAAAATGTCCAGAGGCCGGAGTTCGGATGCACGAGTTGCAGGCCGAGCAAATCCTTGGACTCGGCAAAATTGCCCTCGTCCGCGAGCCAGAGATATTTATTCATGCCGCGCAAAATCAAGTCCGCCTCGCGTTTGTAAATCGACGGGTCCTCGCCGAGAATTTTCGCGACGCGCGCGGCCATTGTGTTCGCAAAATAATTATAGGCGCTGGCGTGCGCCGTGCCGCCGCCGTTGTAATTCAAATCGTCGCTCGCCCAAATTGCGGCGTAGGCTTCGTAAAGCGGCAGCTTGTCCGGGCCGAATTCGCGGCGGAACAACCGGCGTTCCCACGCGAGATGCCGCTCGATGACCGGCCACATTTCGCGGGCGTAATTGGTGTCGCCGGTCCAGAGCAGATGGCGAAAAAAAGCGTCCACGGCGACAAGGTTCATGTCGTAATGATTTTTCGACATGTCGCCGTTGGAATGGATCGCGGCCTCGCTGCGCGCGAGATTGAACTGTTCGTCGGCGGGCGGAATTTTTTCTGGAATCGGACCGGTGTTCTGCTGTTTCGCAAAGCCCGCGAAGTGCGCTGCCGTGCGTTCGTGCCAGCCCAGTTCGTCGCCCGCATATTGTCCGCGCCAGCCGAGCAGGCGCGTCTGCCACGCGACCGCGCCGTGCATGAAGGACTGCTGCTTGTCATCCCAGACCGAGTCCGCCGCGATGTTCAGCGCAGCGGCGGCGGCATTGATGAACGGGTCGGGAGTTTCGACCGCCACGCGCTCCGCAATCGCACGGCGATGTTCTTCGGCGGCGGAAAATAATTTCGGCAAATTCTCCGCCTTGTCGGATTTTTCTCCGTTGCCGGTTTGTTCCAACGCCAGATAAACCGGCTGTTCATTCTGAAATTCAGCCTGGCCAACGACGACAGGCAAATCTGTTTTCTTGTCCACTGACGCCAGCAATTCTTTCAACGACGACCAATGGTTCGCGTCCGCCACGGTGAATTTTGCACCGACAGTCGCTACGCCGGAAAGTTGCGCGGTTTTGGTGTTTAATGAAAACGTGTTCGCGGCGATTGAAAATTCGTTGCCCGCACATTGCTCCGGTCGCAATTGGAAAAATTGCGAAACCGGCTCGCGTTCGCAGCCGATGTCGCCGCCGCGCGAACCACGCATTCCGTTTACGCCGCCAAAGGCCCACACCAGTTCGATGGGTAAGGTCGTTCCGCGCAATTCCGCCCGCGCGATGACGCCTTTCGTTTCGCTCAACGGCAGCACGACCAGATCCAGTTCGCCGTCGCCGAGCAGAGGGTCACGTATGGTGTAAAGCAGCGAGCCGGGACGATAGCGCGCAACGATTTGTTGCGCGTCATTCAGGCATTTCACGCCGGCGGAAGTTTTGATGCCAAACCGCAGGTTGCCACCGCGTCCGGGCAGGTAGAGCGAAAATTCCGGCCTGTCGCCGCCGTCAATGCGGAAGCCGGAATTCATGCAGTAAAGCGGACGGTTGAAAAATTCCGCGCCGTTCGTAATGACAAAATCACCGTCAACCGGCCAGTAGCGCAATGGCCGCGCGACGTTATTGGAAAAATTTCCCTTGGGCTGATAAATCAACTCCGGTCGGTTGGCTGCGGGGGCACTTCCGGCGTTGCCGCCTGTCGCCGTGTTCTGTGCGACGGCGATTTCGTTTGAAAAAATGACTGAACCGAGAACGCCCAATTGAAGCAGCGAAAGAATTATTTTGGCGAACCGGCGTTTCATGATGCAGGAATGTCTTTCGTTGCTGGCTTGGATGTGCATTGGCACTGGCCGCATTTAACCATAATCGCTCGGAAATTGCATCAGATGTTCGTCTGACGGTCAGCCATAAAAAAGTGCTGGCGAATAACTTTGTGAAGAAAGAAAACAACTTTGCCTTTTCGCAAACAAATCTTTGATGTTGAATTGGTGTGCAGGCCGAGATGTTTCTGCACCGGCAAATGTGATTGAAGTCCAAATTCAATCATGCTGTCAGGCAACCGGCGCTAAACTGGCGGCTTCCAAAACCGCCCTCGGCCTGCAGTTTCGTTTTAATTTCCCAGACATACTTCCGACTGACAACTGAAACTTGTTGAAGATATCCACAGGAGCCGGGTCAAGCTGTTTCGGCTACAACTACTTTATTTTCTTTTTTGTGAAGAACTTTCGGTGCTGCGTATAAATCAAGGTTGATTCGGCCCTCAAAAATTCATCTTCTGAATGCATGATTGATTCCGTTTCCGACGCCGCTGGCGCAGCGGCTGATTTGAAGAAGGCGCGCCGCCGCAAGAATGTTTCCGCATCGGACCCGATAAAACTGGACCGGCTGCCGCCGCATTCCATCGAGTGCGAGCAAGGCGTGCTGGGCTGCGCATTGCTGGACCCGAACCAGTGCATCGGCGAGTGCATCGAGAAATTGAAGGACGACGGCAAGGAGGCGTTTTACGACCTGCGGCACCAGACGATTTACGAAACGCTGGCGGAGATGTTCAATTCCCGGCAGGCGATTGATGTCATCACGGTTCAGCAGCAACTCAAGGACAGGCAGCTTTTGGACCAGGTCGGCGGCATAGCGTATTTGAGCCAGTTGCAGGACGCGGTGCCGAGCGCGGCGAATTTGAGTTATTACCTCGAACACGTCCGCGAAAAATTTTTGCTGCGGAAGATGATCCAGACCTGCACGGGAGTCGTCGGGCGGGTTTATGATTATGAGGGCGAGGTGGACGCGCTGCTGGACGAGGTGGAGCGCGACGTGCTGCGCATCAGCGAGTCGCGCGCGCAGGGCAGCGTGCTGACAACGAAGGACCTGGTCAACAAGGCCATCGGGACAATTGAAAACTTTTTCAGCCGCAAGGGGACGCTCACCGGGCTGGCGACGGGCTTCACGGATTTGGACCGGATCACGGACGGTCTGCACGGCAGTGAAATGATCGTCGTCGCGGCGCGGCCTTCGATGGGCAAAACGTCGCTGGCCATGAACATCGTCGAGCACGCGGTGCTGGAGGACAAGCTGCCCGTGACGGTGTTCAGCCTGGAAATGAGCGCGGAGGCGCTGGTGTTGCGGATGATGTGCTCGATTGCGCGNNGTTGACTATTTGCAGTTGCTGCATTCTACTGCGCGGCGTTCGCAGGAAAACCGGCAGCAGGAGATTTCGGACATCTCCAGCGGCATCAAGGCGCTGGCGAAGGAATTGAAGGTGCCGGTGCTGGTGCTCTCACAGTTGAACCGCGAACTGGAACGGGACAAGAGCCGCAAGCCGCGGTTGAGCGATCTGCGCGAGTCGGGCGCGATTGAACAGGACGCCGACCTGGTGGGCCTGCTGTATAAGCCGAACGCGGGCGAAGACGACGACGGGAACACTGAAGAAGCGGACGGCGTGCCGATCAATTTGTTGATTGCGAAACAACGCAACGGCCCGACGGGCGACGTGAATTTGACATTCTTGAAATCTTACACACGATTTGAAAGCGCAGCCAAAGTCAGCGATGAAGACGTGCCAGCGGAGCGATAGGCGATGAAATTATTTTTTCACCTTCTCGGAATCTGGCTATTGCTCGGCAACGCGCAAGTCGCATGGCCGCAGACCGCCGGCCCGAAAGTTGACCGCGTGGACATCAAATACGTCGGCCCCGCGTCGGTCAGCGAGCAGTTCATCCGCGCCAACATCCGGCTCAAGGCCGGCGACCTTTACCGCCCGAACCTGACCGAGGACGACGTTCACTCGCTTTACGGCACCGGCCAGTTTTATGACATCCGCGTCTCCGTGGACCCGGCCGACGACGGCGGCGTGGTGGTGAGCTACGTCGTGCAGGCGCGGCTGCGGATCACGGACATCAAGATCACGGGCAATAAAAAGTTGAGCGACTCGAAGCTGAAGAAAAAAATCACGGTGAAGGCCGGCGAACCGCTGAACGAGCAAAAATTGTTCACCGACGTGCAGGAAATCAAAAAGCTCTATGAGAAATACGGCTATCCCGACACGCAGGTGAAATACGTCTTTGACACGTTTGACGAGGCCGCGGGCCGCGCCTCGGTCACGTTCCAGATTGTCGAAAGCCAGAAGATTAAAATCACGCGGGTCGAGTTCATCGGCGCGTCGGTGTTTCCACAGAAGCAACTGCGCAAACAGATCAAGACGCGGGAACACTGGACGTTTTCGTGGCTGACGGGCAGCGGCGTGTTCAAGCAGGACGAGTTTGACGACGACAAGGACGCGCTGGCGGAATTCTACCGCAACCACGGCTACCTGGATTTTGAAATCAAGGACGTGAAGTTCGAGCACCCGAAGCCGAACACGATGGCGCTCCAGTTCTACGTCTACGAAGGGAAGCAATACAAGGTCGGCCCGGTCAAATTCACCGGCAACAAGCTTTTCGATGACGCCGCGATTCGCGCCGGACTGCAATTTGTCCACGACTTTCAACACTCGAAGGACAAGCTCGGCCCGAACCATCTGGCGATGGACGTGGGCGACACTTTCACGCCCGACGGCCTGAACAAGGACCTGCAGGCGCTGGAGGATTTCTACGGCAGCAAGGGTCACATTGACGTGCAGCGCGGCGCGCCGCTGCGCGCCGTCCGCATTCCGAACGTGGACACG
>PLZL01000084.1 GCA_003152145.1 Limisphaerales bacterium | reverse complement strand
CGGCGATTCCGATTCAAATGCCATGGCCGCAGGATGGCGCGGAGGAAAAGTTTTGTCGAGCGGCGTTGATGAATTCAACCCGCGGCCTTTCTGGAAATTTCACAAATGCGCAAAATCCAGCGATGTTGCGCGGCGTAATTTTCAAGGGGACACGAACGATTATCCAACGGGGAAAAATGCAAGGCAAAATAAGTTGTGAAGGCACTCAGATTTGAGTAAAAAAAAGGCCAACGAGAAGAGAAACCATGAAAAATCTCAAATTATTATCTATCTTGACCGGCGTGATGCTGGGGCTGAATGCGACGGCTCAAACTTACACAACCTTGGTTGCTACGAATAATGCCACCGTTAGTTTCAATGTTCCTACAAACACTTTGGCCCAGGTCATTCACGTGACACCGGAGTTTTTTCAGGTCTGGAATACTTATCCTACTGCTGATGGCATCTACGCTGTTCCCTACGTCGGAGTGACAATCAATGGAAATACCGTCTATTATTATCAAGCCATAGATTTTCCAGCAGGTGCCTCCACAAGTTCTACAAACATAAACCATCCGGTAGTAGTGAACAAGGATTGGCCGCTGTTTACCGGACCAGCCACCTTAACTTTAGGCAATCCCACTTATCTGGGGCCGGTGCTATGCACTATTCAGACCACCCCGGTCAACCAGGTGAACTTCACACCGAACAATGCCGTCGTGATTCCTAGTGACTCCAATGGACCGGTGAACATCATCATGGAATCCAGTCCCGACATGGTCAATTGGACACCCGCTTTGCCCGGCACTTACGGAACGACTGCCACCAACAGATTTTTCCGAGTAAGAGCAACCCGCTAGTCAATTGGACCAGGAGTTTATCACACCAGCTTCTTCGCAATGTGCTCGTCGAGGATTTCCTGCACTGTCAGGGCGACGATGACTTTGTGGCTGCGCTTGAAGAATGATCCGATCTCGCGCAAGGCGCCGTCGGAATAATCGAACGACACGAAGAAGCCTTTCCTGCAATCTTCGTGTATCATCATGGCTTCAAAGGAAGCTATGCCGGGGCATCCGACTTTATCTTTCTGTTTCACTTGGATGCGGGATAAATCAAATCCAGACAGGCGTTGAGCAGGTTGGCAAGCTGTTCCAGATTGTCGCCGCAATAAACGACACGGGTATCGAGGAGGTAGGAGGAACGCAGCGCAGGCGTCCCGCCTGCACGCGGCAGCCGACACGGCTGCGCTACTTTGACAGCGGCCTTTTTTGCCATGCGGCGAGTGTGCGCGGGAAAGTTGGCAGCGTTAATTTCCGTCTCTGCTGCGCTTCGACGCGACAAGCTGCGTTCGAGCGGGAGATTGGGTTGGCGAACACTATTGGAAGGCATTATGATTTGCAGAAACGGTGCTGGTTCAAGGGCCGGAGAACGCCATGCAAAAAAGGCGAAGTCTTTAACAACATTTGTGGAGCATCCCGTCCGCAAGACGGGGATTATCCGTCAGCGAATTAATTTATGCTGGAAACGCTTTTATATCCGAAGAGCATTGCCGTCATCGGCGTCTCGCGCAACCCGGAAAAGGTCGGTTACGCGGTGCTGGCCAATCTGGTCAACGGCGGCTTCAAGGGCGCGATTGTGCCGGTCAACCCCGAGGCCAGTGAAATCCTCGGTCTTAAATGCTACAAGTCGCTCGACGAATACAAGGGGCAGATTGAGTTGAGCGTCATCGTCGTCGCGGGGAAATACGTGAAGGACGCGCTGCGGAAATCCATTGATGCCGGCGCGAAATCGGTGATTGTCATCACCGCCGGGTTTAAGGAAGTCGGCGCGGCGGGCGCGGCGGCGGAACAGGAACTGGTCGAAATCTGCCGCGCCAGCAGCGTGCGGATGGTCGGGCCGAACTGTCTCGGCGTGCTCAACACCGACCATCACATGAACGCCACCTTCGCGCCGTCGGTGCCGCCACCGGGGAAAATCTCCGTCATCTCCCAGTCCGGCGCGCTGTGCGTGGCGATCCTCGATTGGGCGGCGGAACAGAAACTCGGCCTCGGCAAGGTCATCAGCTTCGGCAACAAGGCCGACCTCAACGAGGTGGATTTCATCCAGGCGCTCGCGGAGGACAAGGAAACCAACGTCATCGCGGGTTATCTGGAAAGCATCAAGGAAGGCGACAAGTTCCTGCGCATCGCGGAACAGGCGGCGTCCATCAAGCCGGTCGTCATCCTGAAAGTCGGCGTCACTCAGGCCGGCGCCAAGGCGGCCTCATCCCACACCGGCAGTCTGGCCGGGGCGGACATGGCCTATGGCGCGGCGTTCAAGCGCGCGGGCGTCATCCGCGCGGAAAATTTCGAGGCGCTGTTCGATTACGCCACGGCGTTTGCCATGCAGCCGCTCCCCAACGGCGTGCGCGTGGCCATCATCACCAACGCCGGCGGTCCCGGCATCATGGCGGCGGATGCCGCGGAAAGCCTCGGTTTGAAAATGGTTTCGCCCAGCAAGGAAAGCGACGTGAAGCTGCGCGCATTCATGCCGGCGTCGGGCGCGTTCGGCAACCCGATTGACGTCATCGGCGACGCCGATCCCGGCCTTTACACAAAAGCGTTCGAAGTGATGCAGGAGGATGAAACAATTGACGCCATCGTGGTGGTGGTGACGCCGCAGAACATGACCAAGCCGCTGGAACTGGCGGAGAAACTCGGCGCGGCGCACACGGGTAAAAAGCCGTTGCTGGCCGTATTCATGGGCGGCACCGAGGTCGCCGCAGCCAGGGAAAAATTGATGGCCCTGGGCATCCCGAATTACCCGTCGCCCGACCGCGCCATCGTCGCGCTCCGTGCGATGTGCGATTACGCGGCGTGGAAACGCCGCCCCGTGCGCGTCGTCACCCGTTTCCCGGTCAACCGCCGCCGCGTGGACCGCATCATCAACACGCAGGAACGCAGCGGCGCGATGCAAATCGGCGAAGTCGAGGCCAAGGAAATTTTGCGCGCCTATGATTTCAACGTGCTGGGCGGCCAACTGGCCCGCACCGGCGACGAGTCGGTGGAAATCGCCGAGCGCCTCGGCTACCCGGTCGTGTTGAAAATTTCCTCGCCGGACATCATCCACAAATCCGATTTCGGCGGCGTGCGCATCAACCTCGCCAACGCCGAGCAGGTGCGCGACGCGTT
>PLZL01000287.1 GCA_003152145.1 Limisphaerales bacterium | reverse complement strand
CTCGGCGTCGGGTCGCCGCTCGGATGATTGTGCGCCAGCACGATGGCGGCGGCATTCGCGGCAATGGCGGATCTGAAAACTTCGCGTGGATGCACCAGCAGCGTGTCAATCGTGCCGTCGGTGATGTCCTCCGCGATGCGAATCAATCTGCGTCGCGTGTTGAGCAGAAGCACCTGCAACGTTTCCACGTTCTTCACTAGATTTTTCGCGCGCAGCAGGGCGACGACGTTTATAGGATTGTCGAGCACGGGCGATTCGTCCTGCAATTCCTTCGCCATCTGGTGCGCAAGCGCGAACGCCGCCATCAGCGTCACCGCCTTGTCGCGCCCGATGCCCTTGACCTTCTTCAAATCCGCAACCGACGCCTTCGCGAGCGACTGGAGCGAGCCGAATTGGTTCAGCAATTGCTGCCCGACCTGCACGGCATTCGCGCCTTTCAACCCGGTGCGCAGCAGAATTGCGATCAACTCCGCGTGGTTCAGGGCGTCCGCGCCCAGCGCCGCGAGCCGTTCGCGCGGCCGCTGGCTGACGGGCTGATCTTTGAGCCGCATGCCTTCTGACATGGTGATTTACGATTTACGATTTACGATTTACGATTGCAACTCAATTTCAGCGCACGAAATGGAACCGTCGCCGCAGGCCAAAAATTCTCTGACGCCGTCACAACGGCAGGCCATCGCCGCGCGCGGCAATGTGCTCGTCATGGCCGGGGCGGGCACGGGGAAGACGCACACGCTCGTCGAACGCTGCCTGGATTGCATCGGCAACGAGCGGGCGGCACTCGACGAAATCCTCGTCGTCACCTTCACCGAGGCGGCCGCCGCCGAAATGAAGCAGCGCCTCCGCCGCGTGCTGGAGGACAAATCGCGGGAAGGCCCCGACGATTCGCATTGGAACGAGCAGCTCGCGCTGTTTGACGCCGCGCACATCGGCACGCTCCACGGTTTTTGTTTCAAGCTCGTGCGCGAACATTTTTACGAGCTGGGCCTCGACCCGCAACCCGCCGTGCTCGACGAGGGCGAGGCGCGGCTGCTGGCCGACGAGACGCTCGATGAGGCTTTGCAGGAACAATATGAGAGCCGGGACGAATTCGCCGCGTCGGTTCAAAGCCTGATTCAAACTTTCGGCGGCGCGCGCGACGAAAAAATCCGGTCGCTGATTTTGCGCCTGCACCACTACGCGCAGACGCGGCCCGATGCCGAAGGCTGGCTCGCGGGACAAATCGAGAAATTTTCCGCCAATGAACCCGCTGAATGGCAGGCTTGGCTGCTCACCGCCATCGCCAACTGGCGCGACGAATGGCTGCCGATTCTGGAAAACCTCGGAGCCGGCAATGAGAAAGCCGCTGAATTGAGGGGAATTCTGCAGCGTTTGGGGAGCGCGCCCGCCCCGGGCGCAGTCGGCGACGCCCCCGTCGCCGACAATCCCAAGGCCGATGTTCGACGCGAGGGCGCATCGAACTGCACGCGAGGCGCGTGCGCTCCCAGATTCACGCGCGAACTCGCGGCGGAAGTTTTGGGGGAGGTCCTTTCCGCCGACGGCAACTGGCCGACGAAGCGAAAAGGTGTCCTGCGAAACCCGCTGGAGGATTTGTTTGACGAGGCAAAATTTCTCGCCTCGGTCACGCGCGTCAAAAATGGCAGCGACCTGCTGTTCGAGGATTGGAATTGGATTCACGGCCACATGACGGCGTTGTTGCGGCTGGCGCAAAACTTTGCCGCGCGCTTCGCCGCGCGCAAACGCGACGACGGCGTTCTGGATTTTCACGATCTGGAACAGTTCGCGCTGAAACTGCTCTGGGATTTTACGACGGACAAACCAACGCCGACGGCTGAACGCTGGCGCGAGAAACTTCGCTTCGTTTTCGTGGACGAGTATCAGGACATCAACGCCGCGCAGGACAAAATCATCCGGGCGTTGAGCCGCGACGGCGCGGAGGCAAACCGCTTTCTTGTCGGCGACGTGAAACAGAGCATCTACCGTTTCCGCCTCGCCGACCCGAAGATTTTCCGCGACTACGCCAAAAGCTGGCGCGGCAAAATTGGCCAAACGATTCCACTAGCCGAAAATTTCCGCAGCCGCGAGCCATTGCTGAATTTTGTGAACTTTTTTTTCAGCCTGGTCATGCGTGAGGAAATCGGCGGCGTGAATTACGACAACGAAGCGAAATTAAAATTCGGCTCGCCGGAAACCCGCGCCGAGTTGAGTGCAGAAAAAAATCCGGCGCCGCGCGCGGAACTGCTTTTGCGCCTGAAACAGAAGCCGAATGAAGTTTCCGATGACGAAAACGGTGATTGGGCGGACTTGGAGGAATCCGCCAAGGAAGCGCGGTCGGTTGCGCTGCGGTTGGGTGAACTGCAAAATTCCGGCCATGAAATTTGGGACAAAGAAAAGAAGATTTCTCGCGCGGTCAAATGGCACGACATGGCGGTGCTGCTGCGTTCGCCGTCGGGCAAGGTGGAAATATTTGCGAAGGAATTCGAGCGGGCGGGCGTAAAGCTGTCGGTCGCGCGCGGCGGATTTTACGACACGAGCGAGATTCTGGATTTGTTGAGCCTGTTGCAACTGCTCGACAATCCGCTGCAGGACGTTCCGGGCATCGCCGTATTGCGCTCGCCGCTCGTAGGTTGCTCGCTCGACGAACTGGCGGAAATCCGGCTCGTGGCCGGCGGACATTTCTGGTTCTCGCTCAACCAGGTCCAAAGTCCAAAGTCCAAAATCCAAAGTGAGACGCGCGCAAAAATTGGAAGATTTTTGGAATGCTTTCATCGCTGGCGGAAACTGGCGCGGCAGGTTTCGTTGTCGCAATGCCTCGAGGAGGTGCTGGCGGAAACACATTATGCCGACTGGCTGCAATCGCGTCCGCGCGGTGCGCAACGGCGGGCGAATGTTGAACAGTTTCTCAATCTGGCGCAGCGGTTCGACCAGTTTCAGCGGCAGGGGTTGTTCCGCTTTTTGAAATTCATCGAGGCGCAGCGCGAAGCCGGGGCCGAACCGGAGGTCGCGCCGGTCGCGGACGAAAACGCCGTGCGGCTGATGAGCATTCATCAGGGCAAAGGGCTTGAATTTCCGGTCGTGGTCGTCGCCGATCTGGCGAAAACTTTCAACGAACAGGACCTCCGCGGCGAAATCATTTTGGACGGGCAATTCGGGCTGTGCCCGCGCGTTCAGCCGCCGCGAACCGGCGCGCGTTATCCAAGCCTGCCGCACTGGCTCGCGCAACGCCGCCAGCGCCGCGAACTACGCGGCGAGGAGTTGCGGCTGCTTTACGTCGCCATGACTCGCGCCCGCGACACGCTCATTTTGAGCGGCAGCATCACGCAAAAAAAATGGGACGAGCTTTGGACAAAACCCGCCGCAGTCACGCCGCGGTCAATCCTTTCGGCAAAAAGTTTCGCGGACTGGCTCGGCCTGTGGTTCGCGGATCAAGTCCAAAGTCCAAAGTCCAAAGTCCAAAGCGGAACGGAAGGCGAATTGCCAGATTTGCGCTGGCGGATTGTGGACGACGCGGAACTGGCCGACAAAGCGGAAAGCGGAAAGCGGAAAGCAGAAATTGAATTGCCCGCGCTCGACGAGAAGACAAGACGGAAACTTCGAAAGATGCTGGAATGGCAATATGAATTCGCTGCGGCGACGAAGCGCAAGGCCAAGTCATCGGTCACGGAATTACGGCGCGCGGCGGAGGAATTGGACCTGGAAGCGGAGCAGGTTTTTCAGCCGCGAAAATTTTCCACGAAACGTCTGCGCGAAAACCTGTCGGCGGCGGAAGCTGGTGCGGCGCACCACAAATTTCTCCAGCACGTCACGCTGGAGAAAACCGGCGGCCGCGCGACGCTCGCGACGGAGGCGCAGCGGCTGGAGCGGGAGAAAATTTTGTCGGCGGAAGAGAGCGCGGTTTTGGATTTGGACGCGCTCGCGGATTTTTGGGATTCGCGGCTCGGTAAAAAAATCCGCGCACAGCCACCAGATTCCGTGAAGCGGGAATTGCCGTTCACGGCAAAATTCAGCCCGATGGAACTGGCGGAAATTACCGGCGCGAAGGCGGAGGCCGGGCTGGAAAATGAATTTGTCGTCGTGCAGGGCGTGGCGGACTTGGTGGTAATGTTGCCGGGGGAAATCTGGCTGGTGGATTTCAAGACGGACCAGGTTCGCGCGGACGAATTGCCAGCGAAGACCAAGCTCTACGAACCGCAGTTGAAGCTTTACGCGCGGGCGCTGGAAAAAATTTACTCGCGGCCGGTTGACAATTGCTGGCTCCATTTTCTCGACGCCCGGAAAACCGTGGACGTGGAAATCTAATCCGGCGGTTTGAGCGAAAGTTCGTCCTGCGCCTTTTTATCCGCGGCGGATTCAGGCGTCTTCGCTTCCCCGGCTGGATTTTCTGCGGGCGGACTCGTTTGGCGCAACCGCACCAGTGCGCGACGCAAAAGACGGCCTTGAAATGTGAAGCCCGCACCGACGGTTTCGGCGACAACGGCGTCGGCGGGCTGCTTTTCTTCTCCGCCGACGGCCAGATGACGTTCGGCGTTGAACGGTTCATCCGGGTCGGCGTTGAACGGCGCGAGGCCGATGCGGCGCGCGGCGTCGCGGCAGGCGTTTTGAAAATTGGCGATTTGCTCTGCCAGTTTTGGCTGGCCGGAGCGCGCCGCGGCGGCATGCAACAGAAAAACATGATCGAAGATGCGCACCAGCACCTGCAGCCACTCGGCCTCGCCACGCCGGAGCTTTTCAATTTCCAGCCGAAGCGTGGCTTTTTCGCTGTCGTTCATTTTCTGCATGAACTCTGAAAATTCCCGGACTTCCCCGGCCATGTGGTCGGCGATTTCCTTCGCGCCGACGGCAGTTTTTTCAGCCTGCGTCTGCGCGTTCGTCCATTCGTTCGTGGCGGTGTTGATTTGCGCGGCGAGCTTTTCGAGGTTCTGGATTTTTTCGGCGATTGAGCCGAGCGCGCTGGCTTCGATGACTTTGACAATCGCGCGGTAATCCAGAATGAACGGCAGCGTGCCGAGGACCGCGCCAAGCGCGACGCACGCCGCGGCGGTGACGATTTCCCAGCGGCCAATCGGGTGGAGCGCGTGCTGGACGAGAAAATACGCGGCCAAGAGCAGCAGCGCGTCGCCGAGCAGAAACGGCCACTTGGGAACCGTCCAGTGTTTCGAGTCGTTCACGCTGCCAGTTTCGGTAAAAAACGCGCCGAACGCAATTCGCTTTCTCCTCGACTAAAACCACCCGCGCCAAAATCATTCGGGAGTGCGCATCTGCGTCATTTTTAACCCGGCGGCCCGCGGCAACAGGGCACGGCATTTCCGCCATCATCTGGATGAAATCGGAGGGCAATGCGCGTTGAAGGCCACCGCCGCGCCCGGTGACGCGCGACGCCTCGCGGCGGAGGCGGTCGGCGAAGGATGCGATTTGATTGCGGCCGCCGGCGGCGATGGCACGGTGAACGAAGTCCTGAATGGCCTAGGCGACGCGCCGAATGGTTTTGAGAGGGCACGGCTCGGCGTGCTGCCGCTGGGAACGGTGAATGTTTTTGCGCGCGAACTCAAAATTCCGCTCCGGCTTGAACGCGCCTGGGAAGTTCTGTGGCGCGGCAACGAAACAAAAATTGATCTACCGCGTGTGGAATTTTCCGCCAACGGCAAAAACCAGCGGCGCTGTTTCGCGCAGCTTGCCGGCGCGGGGCTGGACGCGCGGGCGATTGAACTGGTGGACTGGCAGCACAAGAAAAAGGTCGGATCGCTGGCCTATGTCGTCGCCGGGCTTAAGGCGCTACGCGAGACGAAACCCAAAATCACCGCGCAGGCGGGCCGGGAAAAATTGACCGGCGAGCTGGTTTTGATCGGCAGCGGAAAATTTTACGGCGGGCCGTTTGAAATTTTCCCGAGGGCCGATTTGCGCGACGGGATGCTGGACATTTGCGTATTGCCGCGCGTCAACTGGCTGACGCTGCTGCGCTGTGCGCCGGACTTTCTCGCGCGGCGGAAATTGCCGGAGAAACTGGCGCGGCGTTTTCGCGCAGCGGCCTTTGAATTATCGGGTGACACAACGGCTTCTTTTGAACTGGACGGCGAACTTGCTGGGAAATTGCCCGTGAAATTTTCAGTGGAACGCGAACGCCTACGCGTCGTTTGCTGAAGCGGTCAGCGGGCGAAGACTGGTGGGTTGGCAGGGACTCGAACCCTGGACCAATGCCTTAAAAGGGCACTGCTCTACCAACTGAGCTACCAACCCACGAAAAGCGTCCCAAAATGGCTGGACGGCAAAGCGAAACAGTTTCGCAAGCTAACCGGCTGCCCATGCTCGCGCAAGGTTTTTCAAGATGCGGTAGAGTCTCAATCTTAATCTTTCTCTTAATTCTAATCCCCGTTTTCATTGATTAAGATTGCGATTACGAATTGAGATTAGGACATTGCCCAAGATGGCGCCGGTTTGGATTTGTCTTTTTCGCGCCAGAGTGTTTTCATCCGGACGTGACGCGGCTGAAATTTTGGGGCGTGCGCGGCTCCATCCCGACACCCGGACCGGGCACGGTGCGCTATGGCGGCAACACGTCCTGCGTGGAGGTGCGCCACGGCGGCGACATCATCATCCTCGACGCCGGCACGGGCCTGCGCGCGCTGGGGAGCGCGCTGCTGGCGGAATTCAAAAATCAGCCTCTGAACCTCACCTTGCTGGTGACCCACACGCATTGGGACCACATTCAAGGGCTGCCGTTTTTCGCGCCGATCTACAACCCGCGCTGCCGGTTGCGGATTCTGGGCGCGCCCGGCACACGGGAAAGCCTGGTTGGCGCGCTGACCGGCCAGATGGAAAGCACTTACTTTCCCGTGCCATTTGCGAAGGTGCCCGGCAACATCGAAATCGAGGAGGTCAAGGACTTCAATTTCAACATCGGCCCGGTGCAGGTGCGCGCACAACGCTCCAATCATCCCGGCCTATGCTTCGGCTACCGGCTGTTCTCGCCCGACAGCCTGATTGTTTTTTTCCCCGACTCCGAACCGCGCGCCGGCGGCGAAGACAAGGAGATGCTTGAATTCATCCACGACGCGGACGTGCTGATTCTCGATTCGCAATACGATGCCGCCGAATACAAAATCCACGTCGGCTGGGGCCACGGCTGTCTGGATGACTCGGTTGCGCTCGCGCTGAAAGCCGGAGTCCGGCATCTCTGCCTGTTCCATCACGACCCCGACCACGACGACAAAAAAATTGGCGCCTTCGTGAATCGCGCACGCCAGATTGTGGCGAAGCGGAAGGCAAAATTGAAAGTGGACGCCGCGCGCGAGGGGATGACGATTGAATTGTCCGAAAATTCTGGGCACTGACTTTGCAGTCTTTGCTGGCGGGTGACCGGCGGGGAATTCGGTTTCAAAAGCATGCCGGACAGAAACTTAAATGCGAAACACACTCAAAACCATGAAACTGGATAGGCTGCAAAACAGGCCGTCGGTCACTAGTAAGGCCGTATAGCGCATGTAACATATGAGCAGATTGCTTTTGATTTCGATTTTTAACCTAGCAATTTTTCACCCGAATAATTCCCGTGTCGCAGTTGAGGGCGTGTGTCGTTTCGCATTTCTTGTTAAAAACGATCCAAAAGCCCATTTCCGAACCGTGTCGAGATTTTTTGATAAAAAAGCGGCCTTTCCCACAATCCGGGAAAAGCCGCTCGCGTGGGTTGAATTTGTTTTATTTGCCCGGCGTTGCCAAAGCAGACTTTTTCCGCCAGGCCTAGGTTGTGGAACTGTTCTGCGGGACATGTCCGCTGGTTGGCAATTGCTCGGACAAAAACAGTTTCACCAGCACCGTCAGAATGATAAACGGCAGGCACATAATAACGGCGCTGATGAGCCAGCCTTCCTGTCCGGCAAACTCCATTTTGTAGCTCATCACGCCGCGGAGGCTCTTGGAGAAAAACTGGCCGCCCATCACAACGTTCCACCGCATCGCCAGCACGCCGAGCAAGATCATCGCCCCGCTGCAGAAGATCATGCTCCGCCGGACCGCCTCCGGCACGCGCCGGCGCAAAAGCTGGAGTGATCCCAGCATCAGCAACGGCAGCAGCGTGCCGATGCCAACTTGTGTGATATTCAGCGTGTAAAAGAGTTTCTCGTGAATCATGGTCTGCAACACTGCGAACCCCTCCTCCGCCGCGTAACCGCGATGGAGCACGTCCAAACCTTCAACGACGGCATCCACCACCAACGCATAGAAAAGAAACATCGCCATGGCGTCCAGGCAGCGCATATCCAGGGTCTTGCGGCGAATCCAACTCAGAACGATGTAATTGAAAACGCACAGCGCGATGCCCGANNTGGCCTTGATGGAGCCGAAAATAAAACCGACATAGCCGTGCAACAAAAAGGCGGACGGAATTCCGACAATCGAAAGGATCCACTCCATCCTCATATCCAGCCGCACACTTTTTTCTGACAGATCGGTCACGCCCAGAGTCAGCGCCCGGTAGATGATCCCCTTGAAGCCAGACGTGGTTTTTGACCATTTCACGAAGTCCTGACGGTAATCAAACCACAACTCCAACAGCAGGACCGCCATCAAATACCAGGCATAGACGAAGCCGAAAATCGCCATGGGCGAAGTCATGTGCGGTGTCATCATGATCTCGTAGCACCGCTCCGGATGTCCCAGATGACACAGCAGCGGCAGGGTGGCGCAAAGCAAAAACGCCAGCGCCGTCAACATCGAGAGCCGATACACCGGTTCCAGCGCCTTGACATTGAACAC
>PLZL01000331.1 GCA_003152145.1 Limisphaerales bacterium | reverse complement strand
TCCGGCCATTCATCCACGAATTCATCGAATAGCTGCGGACCACCGGCAGCCCGCCCAGGCTTCGGTCATCGGCGGGACAGCGATAGACTCCCGCCGATCCGGTATATGGCCAGATGGCGCCGTGTTGCAGGGCATAGACATTGGTGCAGTTGTATTGCGGGTCGGGGCCGTAATCGTAGCCGCCGGGCTTGTCGTATGTCACCCAGCCCGGACACCACGAGTAGGGATTGACCGGATAATTGCCAAAGCCTATCGGCCAGCTTGAAACCAGTTCGCCGTCATTGTCATCGGTATAAATTTTGCAGGCGGTGGACAATTGCCGGAGATTGTTCAGGCAGGCTATCCCCTGCCCTTTTCTTTTGGCGCTGTTCAAAACCGGCAGCAACAGCGCCGCGAGAATGCCGATGATGGCGATGACCACGAGCAATTCGATCAAGGTGAAGGCGGAACGCTTCATAATTCACTCCGACCACCAGTGCATCGAATCGTAACGGAAGGTCATTTCNNACGCAGTTCTGCGTGTAATCGTCCTTGTCACAGTCATCGGGCAAAAAATACTGGTCGTTGTCAATCGTGTCGCCCGAGAGAACATACGCTCCGGGGAATGCAATCGCAGCGCCATTGACGGAGGCAAAGTGGCGTTTCGCCGGGTCCGGGTCGGAAGCGATGTAAGCCGCGCGCACGCCATTGAAATAGTTGAAAGCGGATTGATTTGCCGCGGGCAATTGCGCATTTCCGGGACAATGATAAATGTTCGTGCTCTGCGTGAAGGAAAAAATCTGCTGCATCCAGCCGTTTTTTTGAGTTTGAGCATCCTTGGCATTCCATGAAATTGTGCTGCCGGATTCGGGATACAATTCATTGTTTTCATCCGCAAACATTTTCATGCCCAGACCGATTTGGTGGAGGTTGGACTGGCATTGCGCCGTCCATGCGCGCTGTTTGGCGGCGGACAACACCGGCAGGAGCAGCGCCGCCAGGATGCCGATGATGGCGATGACCACGAGCAGTTCGATCAAAGTGAATCCGGCGCAATGGGATTTATTTTGTCTCACAAAAAGTTTTCTTTGGCGAATGATCGGGATGCTGAATCGCTTGAAGGCTGATTGGGTGCGCGGCCTGCATGATTCATTTACATTTATGGTGGGGGCGGTGTCGGCATGGCGCCGGTGCAGTCCGCCGAAGTCCGTTCCCGCATCCAGAGCCAGTCATCGTAATCCGCCAAATCGACAATTGCAGATCCCTGGCTGCCCTTTTCACTGCGGCTAAACCACATGTGGGTTTCGGAATGTCCGTCTGCAAATGCAAAGCTGCAACCTCCGGCGTGAGCCGTGCCCGGAGAGTCATACCATACGGTTTGCTCCATTCCAAAACAAAAGGCCGCGTCATTGAGGCTTTGGACGTTTTCTTCCGTCAGCACCCAGAGCATGGAGGGGCCGGGAGCGCCGGTATCGGTGGCTTTGCCGAAGGTGCGCCACGGCGTGTTCCGGACATGCGTGTATTGGCTGTTCAACCACGGGCCGTTGACCGACAGGTTCGGAACCCCGCTGTGAGCGGATCCCGGCCCCGGGCCGCTGGCGTCAAAACCGGGGTCAATGGTGCCCACCGCATTATTCATGGAAATGGTTCTCGCGGCCGGAACCGTCCGGCCAATGAGGTTTGGGTTTGTCCCCTGATATAATCCCATGCGGGTATCCGACGGGCATTTGAACAGGTTGCCACTGCCGCCAATATATTTTATCAACAACGAATGCGTCGGGTCTGGGATGAGGTCAGGATTGAATTCGTCCGCGCCGCCGATTCCCGCCTGTCCGGCGCACCAATTATAGCCGGGGGCCGTGGTGCCGCCGTCCGGGTTCGGCGGATAAAATTCGCTGTTCTCACCCGTGTAAAGAATCATGGCGGTGATCATTTGTTTGCTATTGTTGAGGCAGGTGACGCCTTGTGCCCTTTCTTTGGCTCTGGACAACACGGGCAATAGCAGAGCCGCCAGAATGGCGATGATGGCGNNACCAGCAGTTCGATGAGCGTGAAGGCGTGGCGCATGACGTGCAAACTGTGACTGGATTCCATCGCGTGTTTGGCTTTCGCGTCTCTTGTCATCCGCCACTTGTCACCTTCCATGGCTATTTCACCTTTTTGACCACGAGCATTTCGATGGACGCGGTGTCCGGCTCCAGTCCCAGCCCCCATTCGGCAAGGATTTTTCGACCGGTTTCGTTGTCCAGCGTGCCATTCTGAATTTGCTGCGCCGTATGCGCATCCCAAATGAGCGAGAAATCNNAAATAAAGTCGGCCGTTCCTCGGTGAAATGTTCCCCTGAGCGGCGGTGCTCACCTTGAGGCCGGGCGAATTCGGGTCTTCGACCTTGAGCGCGAGCACATCCGTGTCGCGGGTTTCCACTTGCGCGGCGTAACCCAGCTTTCTGCGAATGGCTGATTGTAAACGTGCCTGCGGGTCCTTGGGCACCGTGACCAGAAAATCAAAGTTTCCTTTTGGCGCATCGGATGGCAGCGCGATGCGACCCGGATTGTAGCTGTAGGCCGTGGCAATGAGTTGTTGGAACGTCACGTTGCGGCCCACCATCCACGTCGTGCCCTTGACGCTTGTTTGCATCATTCCAAGTGGAGACGATTTTTTGGGCGAGTCGGGAAAATGCGTCGGGCGAACGATGGCCAAGCCCGGCGGCACGTGTTGCAACCGTGCGGAGTTGATCTGAAAAAACTTGTCGTTGACGGACGGGAAGAAAATCATTTTCACCGCGACCACCGCCGCCATCAGCACCAACACCAGCACGCTGCCCAGCACCATTGTTTTTGTTTTTGTCATAGGTTATTCAGGGTTGAGGTTAAGCCGTCGCCATCGGCAATGATTTCATTTACCCGAAAGGTTGTTGTTCTCGTCCGCGCCGAAATCAGGAGTCACAGCCGCCACGTGGCCATCGGCGAACGTCACGTCCGCCTTGCCGCCGTGCCGGATGGTCAACGGATCGCCGTTGAGCCCGGTGAAAGATCCCGGCACCCAGCGGCCATCATTGATAATGCTGGTTCCATCTGGACTGTCCCGGCCGGCGGTGGAACCGGGTTCCTCGGCGAGCATGATTTTCTGCGACGGATTGCGCACCGCGTCCTCCTTGAAAAGAACCTTTTTGGCCACGCCGCTGGAAGTGTCCACCACCGACGACATGCCGAGGTTGTTGCCATTGCCATCCAGACCGAAGCCATTGAAGCTGTAACTGAAAAGATACGGGCCGTAGCCGTCGCCGTAATTGAAATTCAACCGGTCGGTGTCGCTGGTATCCAGCGGGCAACGGAGCGACGGTTTCTGCATGCCGGGAACCGAAGTGAGAATCGGGCTTTTCTCAAACGACGGGTAGGTGTTGGTGTCCGACCGCCAGTAAATCCAGTCTTCGGGATGATAGCCATACATCCGCGACGCGATGCCGGGAAACGTATCGCCGTTGTCCTGCACATACATTTGCATTCCAAGGCCGAGTTGTTTCTGGTTGTTGATGCACGTGACCTGCGCGGCGCGCCTTTTGGCCGCGGACAACACCGGCAGGAGCAGCCCCGCCAGAATGGCGATGATGGCGNNATGGCGATGACCACGAGCAGTTCAAGCAATGTGAACGCCCGCAAGACCATTTTCCGGACGGGGGTTTTCATGCGGGTGAAGCCAGATGCATTTCACAAATCCGGTTTGGAATTGGTGATGTCGTCCCCAAACTCCCAAGTCTCCGGCTCCACGTGGAAGTCGGCGAATGTCACGTCCCCCTTGCCGCCGTGCCGTCCGGTCAATGGGTCGCCGTCTGAAGGCACCCATCGCCCGTCGTTGATGACCTTCTCCGAGCCGGTGGGATTGTCCCCGTTGCTCATTGATGCCACCTCTTCCGCGAGCATGATTTTTTGCCCGGGATTGCGAACGGCGGCCAGCATGAAGGGAAGAGATTGGCTACCCGTGAAGACCGACGTCATTCCTGGATTGACGTCGTGGGGATTGCCGTTTGCGTCCGCAGAACTGACGACGTTGTAGCTGGTCATGCTGTAGCTGTAAAGGTAAGGACCGGTGTTGGCCGGATCCTCCGCAGCCTGCAAGCATCGTTTGCTGTCATCGGTGTCGAGCGGGCAGCGAAATAATTTGGTGCTCGCATTCGCCAGTGTGACGACAATCGGACTTTTTTCAACCTGCGGATAAGTCGAGTTCGTCCGCCAATAAATCCAATCGGACGCATTAAACCCGCCGTGCTGCGATGCCCAGCCCGGAAACACGTCGCGGTTGTCGTCCACATACATCTGCATGCCGAGGCCGAGTTGCTTGAGGTTGCTGATGCACATGGCCTGCGCGGCCCGTCTTTTGGCCGCGGACAGCACCGGCAGCAGCAGCGACGCCAGGATGGCGATGATGGCGATGACGACCAGCAATTCAAGCAGAGTGAAGGCAAAAGCGGGCCGGGGCCTGAAATTTGTTTTGCTTTCGACTATCGCCTTTCGTCGTTTGATCATCCCAATTGTTTTCATAAAGTCTCAGTGGCCCAATCCTTCCCGCGGGTGACAATGGATGAGTCTTACGTATCCACTTCTGTATTCAACAAAAATTCATCGCCGACGTTCAAAGATTCTGCCGGCTATGGACTGTGTCCATTCCTGCCGCCACCAATATCACTGCCAGGATAACACCATAGCCGGTTCTTGCCCGGGTCGTCCACGTCGTTATACCAGTCCTTGAGCAGGACGTAACTCACCGAGGTGTCAAATGCAGCTTGAATCGCACCTTGATTATGCCGCGCGCTGACGCCTTCGCCGGGAAAGTTTGCGCCGTCGTTGAAATAAAAAGGATCCTTCTCATCCGTCTCCCAAAAAGCGCAATCCGTCGGGTGCATCGCCGCCAGCTTCACTGGCGGATAAATCTCAAAATCGTAGCCAATCACCGCGCCGTTCATCGCGTAGCTGGAAATTTGCTGCGCGCGTTCCATATCCATTCCCTGGCTCGCCGAATACCGCGTTTCGCCGGGATTCTTGTCCATCGGACAAAAATAGATTCTCGGATTTTGGAGCGCCCGCCAGAGCAAACCGGTGTTGACCTTGAATCTGTTCGTGCCCGTGTCAATCAAATCCACTGCATAAAGCCAGCCGGCGTTGGTTTCTGACACAGAACCGCCGCCATCCCAATTCGGAGCGGGCAGCACGTCTTCGTTGTCGGCGGTGAAGGTCTGGAGGGCGATCATGATTTGCCGGAGGTTGTTGATGTCCGTCACCTTGCTGGCTGAGTTCTGGGCCTTGCTCAACGCCGCCAACGTCATCGCCGCCAGGATGCCGATGATGGCGATCACGACGAGCAATTCAATCAAGGTAAAGGCCCGAGCTTGTTGTTTCATACCCCATTTGACAACTGGGAGCTGCATTTCCTTTGGGGAAATCGGGCCAATAGGCTCGATATGAAACCCGTGCTGCCGCGTTTCCGTGCTGACAGGCGGTTTGCCACGCGAACGGTTTTGTTCGTCCGGCTTCATTGATTTCCCAACTATAATAACAACGCCAACTGAAAACAGTTACAAACTAAATGAATAATTATAACCGCGCATTCCAGCCATGCGTCTGCTGGAATGACGCGCCAAGCCGTGGAATTTGTTCAGGCCGTTGTATTAATATGTCCGCCCAACGGGAAAATCGGACAATTTGTTTTACCTTTTCAGCCGTGGGCATCACATACCCCCATCCCAATACCAGTGACTTTCGGCATTGTCGCACCGGATGGCCAGTTGAAATTTCTTCACCGCGCCGTCTTTAAGCCGGATTTCGTAGGGCACATACACGCCCGGATATTCCATATTGCCAAACATGATCACCCTGCCTTTGAACGGCTTGCCCAAGCTGACGATTTCCAAGCCGGCGTATGTGTTTGTGAACGTATCGGAAAAGGCAGGATGTTTCTTGAGAAATTCCGGCGACTGATACTTCGCGGCTTCCGTCCAATCCTCCCGCCCGCAGGCTTCCAAAAATGTCCGTGCCACCTGTGCCGGCGTCGTGCCTGTCAGCCTCACAAATCTCGCGTTATCACTGTCGGACAATTCCCTCGTCCAGGAAAAAATCAGTGAGTGAGTCCTGTGGTGGTTGACGACAATGGTGGTTGTTCCTCCAGCCAAAATCACCGCCGCCACCGCGACCGCCGCCGTTTTCATTTTTGTCCATGCCATAATTTTCAATGCTCCTGTTACCAAAGCCAGGGTTGATCCGCCTGCCGCCGCGCCTTTGGTTATCGCAACGGCAGAAATTGTCTTGGCCAGCGCCACCGGCGCGGCCTGAACGGAATTGGCGGTAACGGCTGTCGCAATGATTGCCATCGGGAACGTCACGCCGCGTTTCGTGAAAAAGACCCGCAGCTTTTCCAGGCTCCGGGCGATCCGTTTTTGCGCCGCGCGTTCCTCCATGCCCAGCGCGTCGCCCACTTCCTGTAAACTCTTGTTCTCGAAAAAGCGCAGCACAATCGTGTCGCGATCCTTGTCGCGGAGCCGCGCCATCGCCTCGTCCAGCAGCGGCGACAATTGTTCCCACGCCGTATCGGCTTCGTTTTGAAATACTCCTTCCATGAGGGCCTCCTGTTCGCGGTGTTGGCGGCGGCGCTGGATTTTGAGCGCGTCGGCGGCGGCAAATCGCGCCGTGCGATACAGCCAGCCCGACAAAATCGTTTTCGGACTCAACGACCCCGCCTTGCGCGCCAGAATGATGAACACCGCCTGGGTGATTTCCTGCGCCAAGGCCGCGTCGCGCGCCTGCCGCAGCGCCGCCGAATAGACCAGATTGACGTGACGCGAGACCAGCGTCTCGAATGCCTGCTCGGATTGGCTCGCGGCGTATTCCCGCACCAGCGCCATGTCGTCATTCATCATCCACTAATAAATGGACGCCGGAGTTAAAAGGAGACAATTATTTTTGCCTTTTCGACCGCGGCCATTTCGACCGACTCGCAGCCTGGTTCCAATCCTCAAAGCAACGTGCAAATCGCAATCGTCTCGACGATGGACATGGCGACGCAAAAGGCGACGATGCGCTGGAACACATTGTTGAAAGCTTGCAGCCTGAATTCGAGGTCCTGGGTTTCCAGGGCCACCAGCTTGTCCAGTGTTTCATCCAACCGCCCGCTCATTGAACCGGTGGCGATCAGTCCTTTGAAGCGGTCTTCCAACAAGGTCAACTGCCCGAAGGCGTCCTCGAAGGTGCCATTCTGGTCCAAGACCGCGCGCGCCTTTGACAGATCCCGGCGGATGGCTGAATTGCGGACGGTTTTGGACGCCAGATCGAACATGGTAACGACGTGCAGCCCGCCCGCTTCGTAAACAAGCCGGAACGCGGAAAAAAACAAGACTTTCCCCAAGCCGAGTTCGGCCTCGCGGACGACTGGAATTTGCAGCAGCAGCGAGTCCACGGCATCTTTCACCTCGCGGCGCTTCAGCAGGAGCCAGCCGGCCAGAACCAGCAGCGAGCCGGCTCCAAAACTGCCCAAAAAGAAATGCCAGGCGAAGGCGGTCTTGCCGAAGAACAGAAAAAATCCGATGCGGACAACCCAGCCGAAGCAGACCAAAATCAGCGGATAAAGCCAGGTGTTGCGCACCAGCCGCACGGAAGGGCCGATGCGGCGGGATTGGCGGGACAACAATTGAAAGGCCTCGACCAGCCGGCCGCCCGCTTCGCCCGCCCGAATCACCGGCAGAAAATAGTGCGGCAAAACGTTCCGGCTAGGCTCCAGCGCCTCGGCCACCGACATCCCCTGATCACACCGTTCCCGCGCAACGCGAACCAACTTCCCCAATGCCTTTGATTGCTTGTTGAACTGGTTCAACTCCAACGCTCGTTGGGGCGGCAACCCGGCGGCCAGGCAAGTGGCCATGCCGTCCGCAAAGAGCGACAGGGTTTTGCTGTCAATTTTCATGGCGACGCGGCTGAACGTAAAACCGGATTGACACTTTTGCGCCTGGAGTCGCCAGTGCCCGGCTGTGGTTCATCATCTCCACCTATAAATGAACAGCCACGGCAAAAGGAGACAATTTATTTCGCCTCTTCTTTCGACGACGAGTGTTTAAACCTGATCGCGACCGCCGCAAATCCGCCGGCCATCAAAATGACGCGGTAAAAGGAAGCCACGTCGAAACACTGCCGTTTTGATAATATTCAATTTTGCCGACGACACGCCACTGGCTTCCGATCCGACGGAGCCGGGCGGTCATGGTGAACGGTCTGATGTTCTTGTTTCTGAANNATTTGGTGTTCAAGCGTGGGATTGCCATATTCCACGCCTTTTTCATCCCACTGCATCAACTCTTGGGCACGGTCAATTTTGTCGTGCGTCAATGCCCACGCCAGCGTCTGCAACGCCGACTTGGGCGTTGATGCGCCGGCATCCGACCACGGTTCCCGCGCTTCGGTGTATTGCTGTGCCGCAATATGCCTTTCGACAAGGACTGTCGTTCCAACCGCAAACAACACGCCTGCGCCGATAACGATTGCCGTCTTCGCTTTTGTCCATGCCATAATTTTCAATGCTCCTTTGATGAGGGTTAAGGTTGAACCGCTGGCCGCCGCGCCTTTGACAATCGCCACGGCAGTCACAGATTTTGCCAGCGCCANNTGAGGGTTAGGGTTGAAGTCGAAGCAGCTGCGCCTTTGGCCAGCGCCACAGCGGTCACGGATTTTGCCAGCGTCACGGGCACCGCCTGGACGGAATTGGCTGAAATCGCCCCGGCAATAATGGCCGTGGTCGAACTCACGCCGCGCTTCATGAAAAATTTCCGCAATTTTTCCAAGGCCCGGCTCACGCGCTTTTGCGCCGTGTTTTCCTCCAGTCCCAGGAACTTCCGCACTTCGGCCATGCTTTTGTTTTGAAAATAGCGCAACACCAGCGCGTCGCGCTCGCCCGTGCCCAGGCCGGCCATCGCCTCATCGAGCTGCGGGGACAATTCACGCCAGAGGGCGTC
>PLZL01000151.1 GCA_003152145.1 Limisphaerales bacterium | reverse complement strand
CGCAGCATGATTTGGTAGCGGTAAAAAGTTTCCGCGCGCAGCAACGGCGCCGGCGCCGGCCCGGCGATGATCAAGTCACGGAAGTCCACAGTTTTCAGTCCATTGTCTCCAGTCATGCTGGCGTTGGACTGTGGACTGTGGACTGCGGACTCGAGGACTTTTCGCAAATGTTCGGCGGAGAACTTTACCTTCTCCTCGTTGCGGCCCTTGAGCGTCAGCAGTGCGATGCGGCTGAGGGGCGGATATTTCAACTGCTCGCGGAACTCCATTTCCTGTTCGTAAAAGCCGGTGAAGTCGTGGCGGCGCGCAAATTGGATGGCCGGATGAAACGGCGCGAACGCCTGCACGAACACTTCTCCCTCGACGTCGCCGCGGCCGGCACGCCCGGCGACCTGCGTGAGCAACTGGAAGGTGCGCTCGCCCGCGCGAAAATCCGGCTGATGCAGCGCGAGGTCGGCGTAAATGATGCCAACGAGCGTGACGTTCGGGAAATGCAGCCCCTTGGCAATCATCTGCGTCCCGACAAGGATGTCGGTCTTGCCGGCGCGAAAATCGCCGAGCACCTTCCGGTAATCGTCCTTGCGTTTCATTGTGTCGGCATCCATGCGTTTGATGCGCGCGCGGGGGAAAAGTTTCGCAAGCGTTTCCTCGACCCTCTGCGTGCCCGTGCCGGCAAAACGAATCGCGGGATTTTTGCATTTTTCATTCGGGCAAATTGACGGAACCTTTTCGACGTGGCCGCAAATGTGGCAGCAAAGTTTTTGTTCCTGCCGGTGAAATGTGAGCGCGAGACTGCAATTCGGGCATTGCGCGACGTAGCCGCATTTCGGGCATTGCAGCGAAGTCGAATAACCGCGCCGGTTCAGAAATAAAATCGTTTGCTCGTGCTTTTCGAGCCGTTGGTGGATGGCTTCCTTGAGTTGCGGTGAAAAAATTGGGATGCCCTTTTCGCCGCGTGCGGCCTGGCGCATGTCCACGACGCGGACGTGAGGCATTTTCTGATCGTCTACGCGCTCCGGCAATTCGAGCAGCGCGAATTTGCCGCGTTTGCAGTTGTAATAGCTCTCAAGCGACGGCGTGGCCGAGCCGAGCACGACGACGGCGTTCTCCATCTGGCCGCGCATGATGGCCACGTCGCGCGCATGGTAGCGCGGCGCTTCCTCCTGCTTGTAAGTGGATTCGTGCTCCTCGTCCACGATGATGAGGCCGAGCGGCTCGACGGGCGCAAAAATCGCCGAACGCGCGCCGATGACGATGCGCGCCCGGCCCTGGCGGATTTTATGCCATTCGTCGTGCCGTTCACCGGCGGACAAATGTGAATGCAAAACCGCGACGAGCGACTGCAATTTTCCCGAACTGAACCGCGCCTTGAATCGCTCGACGGTCTGCGGTGTCAGCGAAATTTCCGGCACAAGCACAATCGCGCCCTTGCCTTGTTCGAGCGTGTGGGCCAGCGCCTGGAGATAAACCTCGGTCTTGCCGCTGCCGGTCACGCCGTGGAGCAGGAACACTCGAGAGGACTTTGTGCCACCCGATTCCTGTTGTGTAGCACCCGCGTCCCGCGGGTCATGTTCGGCGTCCCGCCGGACATTTTCAGCGGTGTTTGATGCATCTGGCGTCCAGATATAAGTATAATCCTCCGTCGGTCCGACCAGCCCAATCGTTCGCGGGTTGTTCCAGATGTAATCCCAGGTCTTGTGTAAGTCCGCCTCGGATCGAATCAGGCGGTCAAACGATTCATCTGTCCAGACCGGCCCCGAGCGTTTCATCACCTTGTTCACCTCATGAGCGGAAAATGATTTTATGCTGTGCAAGATTTCCGGAAGCGAATGAACGCCTTCTTTCCCCGCTTCCTGAACCGGCAAGGGTTGAATCAGCAAATGAACATGGTCGGGCATGACACACGCGGCGTAGCATTTTATTTTGTTGCCGTGCCAATGATGGCAGGCTGCCAGCGTTTTGGTGCATGCTTCAGGGGAAAGAACCAGCTTCTCGTGCGTCCGCCAAGTGATGTGATAGGTAAAACCCGGAATTTCAAGATGCGGCAGGCTGCGTTTGCGGGCGACGGCTTCTGAAGTCGGACCGGGTTTGGCCGGCGGACGAGAGTCGGGCGCGACGCCCGCCTCCACCCGCGGGACGCGGGTGCTCCCACAGCCATCCATCGTCTTCGTGATTTCCCACAATGCTCTTTCCTGTGCCGGATTCAGCGGCAGAGGCTGCGTCGGCAAAATGTGCTCGCGCGCATACGGATCGCGTTCGGAAATTTCTGAAGTGATCTCGACGAGTTTACGGTCTTCGAGTTTACGAACAATTGCAACGCTTGCTTCGGAGAGTTCAAGCAGCTCCGTCAGCAGCATTTCACGTCGCTCTTCGATGATGTTCCAAACCTCTTGCTGGCGCGGCGATAGTTTTGGAAATTCACTGTCCAACTGAAGCACGCGGACGAACAATTGTTTTTTCCAGCCTTCTTTTTCCTTTCGGATGGCTTCGGGCAGGACGGATTTGAGCGCGATCTCCGGCGCGCAACAGTAGTATTCGGCAATCCAGCGCGCGAGCTTCAGGACCTTCGGCGTTACCAGCGTCTGCGCGCCGATGACCTTGAGAATCGGTTTCAGATTTGCGTGCGCGGATTCCTCGGCGAGCGCCGTGACGCAGCCGAGGATTCTTCGCGGGCCGAATGGCACCTGCACGCGGCTGCCGACTTCGACCTGGCCGGCCAGTCCGGGCGGAATCAAATAATCGAACTCCTTCCGCAGCGCGATTTCAAGACTGACGCGGGCAATCATTTTGGTCGAGAGTCGAGGGACGGGTGTCGAGTGTCAAGAATTGCGGTTGCGATCGCCAGGTTTAGTCATTTGAAATCGCGCGCAATTTCGTTTCGAGTTCCCGGCGCAGCACTTCGCGTTCGGTGTCGGAGGCTTCCCGCGGAACGTGAATCGGCTTTTCGTAAATCATTTCGCAGCGCGCGAACGGCAGCGGGATTTGAAAACGATCCCAGCTTTTGGCCCGGATTTTCCAGCCGAGGTTGTAGGACACCGGCACAATCGGCAGGCCGGTGAGTTGCGCCAACGACATTACGCCAGGCTGCACGACATAGCACGGGCCGCGCGGGCCGTCGGGCGTGATGGCAAGATCGTAGCCGCGCTCCGCCCAAGTCGTCAGTTCCAGCAGCGCCTGCGGGCCGCGCCGGCTGGAAGAACCGCGAACGGGTTGCACGCCGAAACATTCCAAAATGCCCGCAAGGAAACCGCCATCACGACTGGCGCTGACCATGGCGGCCATGCCCGGCGTGCAGTTGCGCTCTTTGACGTAATCGAAATAAGCGATCATGCAAAGCGCCAGCCGGTTGTGCCACACGCAATAAATGGCCGGGCCGGGTGGCGCTCCGTTGAAAAAACCGGAACGGTCATCCCATTGGTAACGCAACGTGGCTGCCACCGTGCGAATGAATGCGAAGACGAGCCACGCGCCCGCGCGCTGATGCCACTTTGGTTTGTGAGGGACGACGACCCCCAATGACTTTGGTTTGGCTTCCGGCATCACGCTCCCTTTTTTAAGCACGCGCGCACCAAATCCTCGACCGTCGCCTTCACGCCGAGCACCGCCTGCGCGGCGCGGACGGCGTCGTGCGCGTCAATCTGTTTGAA
>PLZL01000451.1 GCA_003152145.1 Limisphaerales bacterium | reverse complement strand
AGGTGAAATTCGTCAAAGGCTTTTTCGGTGACGGCGGGTTCTGCCATTCCGTTAGCCATCGGCGCTGCCAGCATGGCTCCCGCATAAAACCGTGGCGGCTGGATTTTATTCACGTCGCCAGCCATCAATTTGATTTTGGCATTCTCAAAGGTCTTGCCGCTTTGGTTGTTCATCGTGATCCAGCCAACCAAATCCACGTTGTCGCCTTTTTCCGGCGAAACGAGATTGTAGCTGGCGCTCCAATCAAATCCGCCGGTGACGTAGCCGACTTCGGCATCGAACTTGCCCGGCTTGTCGGATTGCAGCAGCCAGTTCAACGTCGGCTTGAGAACCGTGTCGTCGCCGAGATCAGGAAACCGTGGCTCGCCCGGCAGGCTGAACCGCAACTTGCCATTCACCTCGATGATGGGCTGCTCGGAATTGCCGCCCGGCACGTAGCCGCTGCGGACGATTTTGCCGGGAATGAGTTCACGCACTTCCGTATTGTCCTTCATCCGCGTCTTTTCAAAATCTATCGTCTTGCCCTCGAAGAGCGACAGGAGCAATTCCTGCGACACCGGGTCGTTGCGGTAATTCTGTTCGAGGATTTGGAGCGAATGCTTGCCCGCCGGGTCGCGCAAAATTACCGAATCCGGCTCGACCTGCGCTGTCGCGCCAGCATAACGGACGGAGTTGACGCCGGATTGCAAGTCGAGCGGCACGGTGTCGCGCACGACGGCAAAGTTTTGGTTATAGATGGTTAGCGCGGGCTGGGCGCTGGCGGTCACAACCAGCGTGACGGCGATGAATAGGGTCGGAGTCAGCTTTTTCATAATTAAACCGGATATGTTTCGTGTTTGCTGGTTTCTCACCACGAATAATGGACGGTGTAGGCCACCGTGCGTTCCTCGTCGGGTTTGACCGGGACACGGAACTCGATGGTCTGTGAATCTTTTTTCGTGAAGTCGTCGGACTTTTTGGTGATTTCCCAATTGCTCCAGCGGTAGAGATGCTCGACCACGCGGATTTCCACCGGCGTGTCCTTCTTGCGGTTGCGCAGCTTGATCTCGAACGACTCGTCAATCCATTTGTCGCCGGTGTCCACGCGGAAATTCGTCTGCTTGCGTTCGCCGACGAGGTCGAAGGAATTGCCGGTGGTCATGCGGACGGTTTCGTTGCGTGGCGTGTGGTCAATCGTATTCTCGCCAACGAATTGCAACTGGCCGTCGGCGTCGCGGCGATAAAACCGCAGCTTGCCCGCCGGCAGCGCGATGCCGAGCTGGTTCGTTTCCGCGTTCACAAATTCGCGCTGAACGAGAATTTTTTTGTTTCCTGACTGACCGTAGCCTTGTTGGGTATTCAGTCCGCCGTAAAAACGGTAATCGGACGAGCCGTCATAAACGTAAATTGTCGGGGCGAACACTTTCTCGGCATGGACGAATTCCACCTGCTTCGTCTCGCGGTTATGCAGCGTCGTCGGACGGGCAACGTCGTAAAGATGAAATTCGTCGAAGGCTTTTTCGGTAACGGTTGGAGCGGCAGCGGGCATTTCCATCGCTCTCGCTGCTGCAAGCCTAACCATTGGCCTGTTCTGCGGCTGGATTTTGTTCACGTCGCCGGCCATCAATTTGATTTTGGCGTTCTCAAACGTCTTGCCGCTCTGGTTGTTCATCGTGATCCAGCCGACGAGATCCACAAGATCGCCCTTTTCCGGCGAAACAAGATTGTAGCTGGCGCTCCAGTCGAAGCCGCCGGTGACGTAGCCGACTTCGGCGTCAAATTTGCCCGGTTTGTCGGATTGCAGCAGCCAGTTCAGCGTCGGTTTCAAAACCGTGTCGTCGCCGAGGTCGGGAAACCGCGGCTCACCCGGCAAGCTGAACTGCAGTTTGCCATTCACTTCGATGATGGGTTGTTCTGGGCTGCCGCCGGGAACGTAGCCGCTGCGGATGACTTTGCCGGGAATGATTTCCCGCGTCTGCGTGTTGTCTTTCATGCGCAGATTTTCAAAATCAATCGTCTTGCCCTCGAACAGCGACAGCAATAATTCCTGCGACACCGGGTCGTTGCGGTAATTCTGTTCCAAAATCTGTAACGAGTGTTTGCCGGTGGGATCGCGCAAAATCACAGAATCCGGCTCGACCTGCGCCGTCGCGCCGGCGTAACGGACGGTGTTGACGCCGGATTGGAGGTCGAGCGGCACGGTGTCGCGCACGACGGCGAAGTTCTGGTTGTAAATGGTGAGCGCCGGCTGGGCGGTCGCGATTTTCGCGAACAGCGAGCCGGCGATTAGGAGGATTGGAATGGAATTTTTCATAACGATTTTTTCGCGGATATTTGCTTCATTCAATTTTGTCGAGACCAATAGCACAGCCAAAGCTGAAAGTCGTCAGAGCGGCGTAAAAATGTTGTAAAAGAATTGTTCGGCTTTTGCTGGTGCCGGTGGCGGGACTTGAACCCGCACGACTTTTTACGGTCCCAGGATTTTAAGTCCTGTGCGTCTGCCATTTCGCCACACCGGCAACCTTTATTTACAATAACCTACAGATGAACCGACGGTCAGAACTTGACATTGTGCCACTGTTTGTGCCACTGTTATGGCATGAAAACGAGTGATGCCGTAAGCAATCATCAAAACAATGCAAAGCGCCAAGCTCATGGGTTAACTTTCGCAAAAGTCATCGACGGGCGCAAGCAGCCGATTCGCGGACTGTGGATACGAGGCGCACGGTATTATGCCCGACTGAATGTTGAGAACCCAATCACCGGCATCAAAAAAAACCGGCGTGTGCCTTTGATCGACAAAGAGGGCAAACCTGTCCAGACGGTAACGCAGGCCGTGGCCGAGTTGAAGCGGTTGCAAACGCAAAGGTCAGACAACACGCTCCCGACTCTGACACGAACACCAAAGTTTGACGATTACTCGGCTCGTTAC
Source organism: Limisphaerales bacterium (assembly GCA_003152145.1). Next base: position 10,129 of record PLZL01000451.1, on the reverse strand, counting down.
TTGGATTTCGTCGGCAGCGGTCAAGGAACCAAAAAGCCTGGCACTGTGGAGAAAGAGAAAATGATCCTAAAGCGCTGGACTAATTTTTTAGGTGGCTTACGCCTTGACCAGATTAAGCGGGTTCATGTTAACCGGTTTATTGAGTCTCGCTTGAAAGAGAACGTGTCGCCGCGAACCATCAACCTGGATGTGATTGGGCTGCGCGTCGTTTTCAAGCGCGCCCTGTCCGATGGCCTCATCCAGCGGCTGCCAACGGAAGGATTGCAACCGCTCAAGACCAGCACAGAGAAACGATCTCTGTTCACGGCGGCTGATTTAGACAAGCTTTGCAAATCGGCTTTTGAAACGAAGAAGAATAAAAAGGGCGGAGATGTGCCGGTTACTGAAAATGCGCAGGAGTTTGTGGATTACGTCAGGCTGCTGGCCTATTGCGGCGCACGTCGCAATGAAGCGCTCGGCTTGCGATGGGATGATGTTGATTTTGGAAACGGCCAGCTTTTCATCCGCAGACAGATCACCGAACGCGGAATCGAAGACCTCAAGAACCGGGACGCTCGCGTGGTTGATTTTAACCCGAAGCTGAAAGCGCATTTGCTCGATATGAAGAAGCGTTCGCACAACGTGTCACAATGGCTTTTCCCATCACCGCAACGCGGCGACAAAGACATTCCCGCAAAGACGTTTCGTGAATCGTTGGAATTGGTTCGTGAGCGCGCAAAACTGCCGACCTTTGGATTCCACGATTGCAGGCATCATTTTATATCAATGGGTGTCATGAGTGGCATTGACTTCATGACAATTGCCGCATGGGTGGGGCACAAAGATGGTGGCGTCCTGATTGGAAAGGTTTATGGGCATCTTGCCAACGAGCACCGAAAGGCGATGGCTGTGCGGTTGAATTTTGAACCATTCGTGCTTGATTCGAGCAAAACTGCTTGATTCATCGCCATGTTAACACCGCGCTGGCCCGTGCGTGCGGTTGACTGCGCTTACTTCGCTCCGCCAACCCAACGCACGCGCCGCGACGGTTTGGTTCATGGGCGGTCCGTGCCGCTTCCCGTCGCGCTGGCGGAGACGACTATGCGTTCGTTCCGCCGGCTGCGCCGTCCAGCCGCACCGACCGCCCTTGCATGTTGGTTGTGTTGAAAAAACAGCCCAGTTTTTTCAACAGAGCAAGAGAGTATCTTCAAAGCTTTCCGTGGCCGTTACTGTAAAGCTGCGTTCGCATTTTCGACACGCCTCTGTTGTGACTCCACTTCAGTTGCGACAATTTCAAGAATCACCGGCTGGCCATCCGCAATCAAAGAGCGCTGGCTGCTCGGCAACATTGTCAGGAGGGACAATTCCATCCGTTGCATTGCCGTCTCAATGCGGCGTAATGACTGACCGCTCACCAAGACTTCGTGCGTAACGAAAACCAGCCGGAGAGTCTGGTCCGTGCCCTCGCGTTTGAGTTCGGCGAAAACGAATTCGTCATGTGGCAGCAGCATCGAATGATCTGCCGAGATTTCAACGCGAACGCTGCGTGCTTGCGGTTCATTCGCCCAACATTCGGGTGATTTTGTGCTCATATTTTTGTCTGGTTTGGTGACGTTGCCGGCGAGCGAGTGTCAGCCGGACAAAATTGTCGGCGGCGCGACGGCCAAAGCGAAGCATATAGCCATGCAGCCGATTCCAAAGTCGGTTATTGCGTCGAGGGACAAAGCCTGTCGCAAATTCCATCGCCAGTGGGCGATGACCTGAGCGCGTGACATTTTCGCGTAGCTGCTGCTTGTCCGGCGTGTAGATGCGGATGCCGCGCCGACCGCGTGAAATGGTCACATACCATTGCTGCGCGTTGGTCGCCGCCTTGATGGTCGAGTCGGAAAACAAAACGTGATCCACCGTTTTGCCTTGCGAACCGTATGACGTGACCGCATAGCCGGGTAGAAATTCGCGAAACGATTTGTCCAAGACCCGGCCATCGACCAGCTCGACCGTGCCATCGGTGTGGACAGAGTTAACCGCGACAAGCTCGCCATTTGTGACCCGGCCACCGGTCGCAAGTTTGCGGTTGGCCTTGAGATGCAATCTGTCGCCGGTCGAAAGAGCGATTTCGCGCTGCTGACAGACCGTAATCCGGTCCAGCAATTTGTTTGAGACGGTGACAAATTTTCCGTCTGTCTCCACGAGAACGCCCAGCTTCACGATGCCAGCCAATTTTCCCACCGCGCCCGGCTTGGCCTCGCGGACTTTCTGATTGAACACAACAACTGCTTCCGGCGGGTAAAATCGCTCGTCGCGCTTTTGCGCTTTGGTAAGGTCGAGTTTGCCCAACACCTGAATTGCCACGTCGTTAGCGCCGAGCAATCCTTTCGCCTTGAGCGCATCCCTGACGCGCGCATTGACACGATGCACTTCACCCCACGTCTGCGACACGACCACCGCCGAAGTGTTTTGTTCCGCGAGCCGGACGTATTCTTCGGCGAGCTTGTCGGCTTGTTCGCCCAAGCCGCACTCAACGACCGCACCCAGCTTGTCGAGACGATTGAATGATTCGGCGAGTTTGCCCGCCGCCGCTGCTTCGACAGCTTTGCGATATTGTTTGATGCGGGTGCTCTCGGCAATTGAGCGAGCGAGCGCCGGGTCTTGGCGGCGAATCGTGTGCAACTCGACTGGCTTGACGCCGGAATGTCGCTCAATGGCGAGCAGCGCGTCCGAAGCCTCAACCGCGCCATGTTGCCGGGTGTCGCCAGATAAAATCACGCGGGCATTTTTCTCACGGGCGAGACGCAGGAGTTCGAGCATTTGCCGACCGCCAATCTGTCCGGCTTCGTCCACGACAATCAGCGCGCCGTCAGCGAGTTCACGCTTGAGTAGAAAATTTGCGACTGTCGTCGGTGACGGCAAACCGGCTTTTTCCATGTCCACGACCTGTTGGCGTTGCGGTGCAAGCACCGTCACGCGCCGCCCGGCTTGTTGAACTTGTTCAACGAGGTCACGAAGCACAAAACTTTTGCCCGTGCCCGCGCCGCCACGAAAAATTGTGACCGTATCGGTTGATGAAAGAAGGTCGTCCAATGCTTTGCATTGTTCATCATCCAGCTTTGAATTCAGCGGACGAGGATTGGCCACCAGTGGATGACAGGCGGCAACGCCGTCCTTCGCAGTCTGAACAATCTCCCACTCGCGCAGCAAAACCTCCCGCAACGTCACTTCGTTTGGACGCGATTCATCACGAATGTAACCGCGCTGCGCAGTAAATTCCTTCAAGTCCGAAATGGAAAAACCTTCGCCTCGCGCCCGGCCCAACGCTTCCTGCCACAACTGACATTCCAGCACGACCGAATTGCGGTCGAACAGGTGTTCTTCCGCCCACTGAACGGCCTCATTCACGCCGATGGATTTTTGTTCGGCCACTTTGACCGATGGCCCTCTTGAAAGTTGCCGCAAAAGCGTGCGTTCCGGTTCGCTCAATTGAGCCTCCCACAACGAGCGAAGCTCATCAGGGCTTAACGTCCTTTGCTTTCGGGTTCGTTCCTCTTCAGCAAGGCGCGCTCTCAATTCGGCAATGTTGCCATCTTTGAGTTCTGCTTTTTTCGCGAGCAACTTTTCCAGGGCTGCATCAATTTGTTCGCGGCGTTTGGAAAATCGCTCGCACATTTCCTGTGGAATGCCTTCGATTTGGAAATCACCGCGCGCCTGATTCCGAATCCGATAGCCAAAGGACCGGAGTTCCCGTGTCAGTTCATGGTAATAGGCGTTTTCGGCGAACTTTCTGGCGCGAAGCAGTTCGTGATTTTCGAGCGCCTTCCAGCGTTTTTCCACCGGGTCAAACGTGGCGTTGAAAACGATGCAGTGCGTGTGCAGATGCGGATCAAGCGCACGCGACGTGTCGTGGGTGAAAAGAGCCGTGGCGAAATTTCCGGTCAACCGCTCATCCCGTGCGCCCCCGATGCGGACACGGGTTGCAGCGAACGCCTCAAAATGTTTTAGAGCCTCACGCACAGCCCTTGCATGGGCTTGGAGAACCCGCTTGTCGTCGCCAATGAAACCGGCGAGCGAAACCGATTTTGGCGGTGAAAAAGTGAAGTCGTAGAAAATCCGGCGGTCGGCCACGGTTCGGCCATCCTGTGTCCGCGTGGTTTTCAATTCCGGGGTTAATTTTTCACCTGTGGCCGGATGCTGGTTTTCACACAGCCGAAGGAAATCTTCCGCGCGGACTTTCCCGGACAAACCGAGTCGTTCCGCGCCCAATCCAGCCCATTCGCCGGCCACACGCTGCCCCTCGTCGTAGTAATCGCCGACGCAGAGGTGTTCCTCGAAGTATTCGCGGGCGTTCTTCAGGTTGTATTGTGTCTTTGCCGTAACCACGCCACGGATATTACCCGGACTGCGCTTGGTTTTTGTGTGCCTGATACACCGAAGCTCATCCGATTTCTGGTGAACTGCCTCCATGAGTTCAACCGTGACTCTAACGCCGGATAAAAAATTGTGGGGTATCTACCACACCGACCGCGAGTATGCCCGTGTGATGGGTGATCCACTCCGCACGGTGGTTGAAGCTCCTACCAAAATTGCCGCCGAGGAAGCCGCCGCGCGACTCGGCTTCAGTGAACCTTGGGCGCATCCCGGCGTAGCGAATGATGTGCGACGGGCACAATGGCTTCCCAAACACCGGCTAGGACACCGGCAGGAACTCGCCCACAAACCGTCACGCGGCATTCATGTCTGATTATGCAAACACCATCCACCGCACAAATCCGCACCGCCATCGAGGTGCTAAATAAACTCGGCGAACGACTCAATGAACGCGTCGCCAATTCCGTGATGCAACTCCATGATTCGCAATTTGGCGACCGTCAGGCCGGACGCATCGAAACCAAAGCCATCGAACAAACCACCCAGATTCAGTCCGTTGCCGCGCAGTTGGAAGAATGGCGCGACGAGTTGGTTCAGGAGAGGAGGCAATGTGTTTCTCATCATGTGTAAGACAGGGCACGCCTTACTCCTGCCGAGAGGCAGGTTTTTGAGTCCGCGAAGTGGTCGCGGTTTGGACGCGGGATGTCCGCGCCAAAGCCCGGCCAGCCGGCCGTGGTCTTGTCCAGTCCGCGACCGCGTCCAGAACGCAAACAGTCCGTGCCCGCGTCCTGACCATGTCCGCAGTCAGTCCGTGACCGTGTTCAGTCCGCGACCGCAGCCGCGTCCGCAATCAGTCCATGTCCGTGACCGTGTCCGGGCCGCGAATGTCCGCGTCCAGCCCGTTTCCGTGAACAATCCGTGTCCGTGTCCAGTCCGCAGCCGCGCACAGTCCATGACCGTATCCAAGCCGTGTTCGTGGACAGTCCGCGACCGCGCTGAATCCGGCAATTGTCCGGGTCAAGGTTGCATCGCGTCCGCAATGCGGACGATTCATCTCCATATATTATCCGCGTATGTCCGCATTTGATCCAAACAATGTCCGCAAAGCGGTGTCGGAATTTACGCCGCGTCACCAGCAAAAGTTCGAGAACTTGCTGCCGGCCAGGGATGTCATTGTCGAGTTGCGGCAGAGACGGGCTTCGTTCCGTGCCATTGCTGAATTGCTCACGCAACATTGCCTGCCAGCCGGCAAGACGGCCATTGCTGATTTCTGTCACGAAGTGCTGGGTGAAAACATCCGGCCGCACCGCCGCACTCCCAGGAAACGGCTTCCCGCCGTCGAACCGCAAGGTGAAACCAAGTTCGTTCTCCCGGCGCCAGCCACCACTGTGCCCGGCGAGCCGCCCGACTCCGAGGCTGCCGCAGATCGTCCACGCGGACCGCGCATAGCCCAAATCCGCAAACTCACCCCCCAAAAACAATGAAAAAACTGATTCTCATCCTTAACGGCAAAGGCGGCGTTGGCAAAAGCTTCTTCGCCGTCAACTTCGTCCAGCATCTCAAAGACAAGGGCATTGTCCATGTCGCGATTGACAGCGACAACGAGAACTCAACCTTGAAACGGTTTCATCCCGACACCCGCTTTCTGGACTTGTCCAAACGACGCGCGCTAGACGGCATTTTCGCCGCATTGAAAAAGGCAAATCTTGTCGTTATGGACTGCCGTGCCGCGTCCACCGACCTGTTCATTGAATTCTTCGCCGAAATTGACCTGTTCGCCGTGCTGTCTGCACTCGGCGCAAAGCTCACGCTCGTCATGCCGGTGAATCACGAGTCGGACAGCGTGGAACAAATCCAGCGCCTCACGGACGAGTTCGGAGACAAGTGCGGCTACGTCGTTGTCCGCAACGCGGCGCACAGCGACAGTTTCACGATCTTTGAAACGTGTGAGGTTCGCGCGCTGCTCAAAGACAAGCTCGGCGCACGGGAAATCGGCATGAGCCGGATGCAGGACTGGCTGGTTGAGACGCTGAACGCCGAGAATCTGACCATTACATCGGCGGCGAAGCATCACGCGTTCAGCCTGCTTGACCGGCAACGACTCCAAACGTGGCAGCGCAGGTTTTACGCTGAAGTCGAATCTGCCGCCAACCTGCTACTGCCTTCAAAGTGATGTCCAAGCCAAGCACAGAACAGCCTGACTTCGACGAGGAATTCACCAAGGCCGTTGCCGAGTGGCGCGATAAACATCGGCTGCGAGAAGACGACGCGGTGATATTGCTTGTCGAATTGTTCCGAATCCACCAGCAGCATTGGGATCAGATTCGACGCCGGGAAATTCCAGCGTTTGGCGAGTTCCGGGCGGACATCGGCAAGCTCGCCGAAGCCGCGCGAACTTTTCAGGTTCAATCATCCGCCCTCTTGGAGGCGATCCGCAAACAGCCGGCGGGTGACCGTTCGGTTCGGATAACCCGTGCCGCCGCAATTTTTGCCGCGCTCGCCTGTCTGCTCGGCGGCTATCTCATCGGAAGGTTCTGGCCATGACACCCGACTTTTTTCCGTTAAAACTGCCCGGCCATCTTCCGCTTTTACCGAATGTGGTTAAACCGGTGATGCTAGGACTTGGAATTCTTTTGCTGGTCATGGCAATTCGTTTGTTGCTCAAACCGCAGCGCAAACATCACGTCGCCAAACTTGGCGGGCTTGTCTGGAAACGCAATCAGTTTTGTCGCGGCTGGCTCATCACGGGTGACACCGGCTCCGGCAAGACCAGTTCCGGCATCAACCAACTGGTGCATCAAGTTTTTCAAAACGAGCCGACTTGGGGCGGCTTGTGCGTTGATGAGAAAGGCGTTTATTGGGAAACCCTGGCGGCGATGGCTCAACACTACGGCCGTGAACACGATTTGATCCATCTGCAAATCCGCGCCGACGACAAAGACGCGCAGTGGACGCCGCCGAATCGTTACAACCTGACCGGCGACCGCAGCATTCCATTCTCCACCTACGCCAAGTTCATTGTGGACACCGCCACGAGTCTCGGCCAGGGCGGAGATAAAGGTTTTTTCAAAAGCCAGGCGCAGACGCACATCGCGCACGCGCTCGAAATGCTTTTTGAATTGAACCGCCCCGTGACTTTGCTGGACGCCTATGAATTATTGTCCAATCGCGACCTGCTCGAAGAAGAAATGGAAAATCTCGAAAATCTCCTCGAAACACCACGCCGGGCCGCCGTTTACGCACACTTTCTCGACCGTTTTCTCACCCAACCTGCCGAGCAATTCGGCGGCGTGCGTGAAACCATCGGCAACTACTTGCAATACTTCCTGACACCCGAAGTTGCCGCGGTGTTTTGCACCAGCGAAAGCACATTCGATTTTTCGGCGATTGACCATGGCAAAATTATTCTCACGACGATGCCGCAAAATTTTCAGACCGAACGGCGTTATGTGAACACATTCCTGAAGCTGCTTTACTACAATCACGCCCTGCGCCGTTTCGACAAATCAAAGGCCGACCGTGCAAGAGACAACTTGCTCATCCTCTGGGCCGATGAGGCGCAGCGGTTCATGACGGCCAGCGAGGACGGCACGAGCGATTACAATTGCGTAGATGTCATCCGTGAGGCCGGCGCTACCGTAGTTGCCGCCGCGCAAAGCACGACTTCGCTGATTCCACCACTCGGCAACGACAAATCAAAAGTCCTGACCTTGAATCTTCGTAACCGGATGATTTTCCGCTCCGCCGACGAAGCCGATGCCGTTCAAGCCGCCGATTTCATCGGCAAGAAGCGCGTCGTAAAACGCTCCTGGGGTTACAGTGCCGGCAAACGAAACGTGAACTACAACGAAACCGAGGAACACAAAATCAAACCGCACAAGCTCCGCAATCTCCGCGAACATGAGTGCGTTCTTGTTCATTGTGAGCGCGGTTTTCGCCGTGTGACCCTGCCTCCTTTGGAGGCTGATGGAGCGGTTTCCAAGTGGTTCAGTTTTTGGAGAAAACTATTCTGAATAAATCTGCTGACGGTTTAAGGCAGTTGCTGACATTGAGTAACGATTTTTTCAACATTCTCGTTGCCGCCGGACTTGCGCAAAAGAAAACTCACAAAGCCACTGGCAAAGGACACTCCGCCAAGCGGGAGCAAAACGAAATCAGCTTTCACTCGCTGCGGCACACGGCAACCTCACTGTTGAAAAACTCAGGCGTGAGTGATGCGGTGGCGCGCGACTTCATCGGCCACGACTCACCCGCCGTGAGCGCATCCTACACCCACATTGACATGGACGCCAAGCGCCGGGCCGTGGACAAACTGCCGGACATCACAAAATGAAAATAAGACAACTGTTCAGAATCCGGCACTGATTTAGCCCTGTGACAAAGATGACAACAGTGTAAACGCCCGCAAATAGGACATACCATTGATTTTATTGGCGATAAATGAGTTTGGAGGTGTGAGTCGGAATCGGTCGCCTTAAGCGTCGTTTTCAGATAAATAATACCATGTTTTTCAGGCTAATCAAGCACTACTCTGCCACTACCCTAGCCAGCACCTCCCCTACACCTTTGCTTACGTTTTTGCTGACAGTGAAAACACCACTTCCAAGCGGGCGAACCGTTCCAGACCCGTCGAGGAAAGTGGATGACGATGCTAGATGGCGGTTTGTTTCCACGGCATCAGCGGTGGACCTTGCCATTCGGCGGTCATTTTCTCCAACTGACGACGCACACCTTTTGGACGTAACCAGCCAAATACGCGATACTGCAAATCGGTGAGCAGATTCTGGAAATCTGCAACTGTCCAGGCGGGCTTAGCGACGCAGGTAAAACCATCCTCCCCGCACAATAGCGGGTGAGGAAGATTTCAAGGCACGATCTTGCGCCCTCGTCCCAATCCTTTTCTTCCGGGAATTCATAATCCCAATCCAGTTGCCACAGGCGAAGGGTTCCGTCTCGGCTTCCTGACGACGAGGCCCAGCGACCATCCGTGCTCAGGGCCACTAAACGTGCGGGCTTGATCTTCCACGCCGGTCGCGCGTGCCAGTCGCGGCACCAGATGCGGCGGAATGAAGTTGCAAAGTTGGCGCAACAGCGAGAATTTGCTGGCGGTTGGCTTGTGGCGAGTTTGTTTATTCATGCCTTATCTTCTGGCAAGGCCCAAACCCGCAAGCCAACCTTTTTTTACACCTCAACCCTCAACCCTGTGAGTCAGCAGTGAATTTGAATGTTATTTTAAAACCACCTCTTTGATTCTCGATTTTTGCGTTATCGACGCGGAGCTAAACAGGAGGTTTATATGCTAAGGTGGAAAATCAGTTTGAATGGCGAGCTTTAAACCGACATGCGACTAAGAGGTTCAATGAATGGAGAATGAACTTAAACCAGCTAAAATACCGGGGAATGACAGTTCGATTTCCAGACCAGGTTCCTGCCACTCCGATGGAGTTCCGCCTCCTCGTCGAGCAGCCCGTTGCTGGGTGGTCGGTCTTACCGCTCCGCCAACCCAGTGTGCTGGCCATCGCCACCGGCAGGGTCACCATGGGGCCGTTTGATGGCAAGCGCCCGCCCACAACTGGCGTTATGCTCGAAGTAGTGCACGGCAGCCGTCGCAAGCCGCGGGTCCTGGCATTATCGCTTGCCCGGGAACGCTTGCGGATTAACGGCTTTCCAGCGCCGCAATGCACACCGCTTAACGTGCGGGATATTGTCTGCTGGGATGGCACTGGTTTATTTCCATTTCACCTCACAATTTTTAACCGGGTCACCATCAACCTCGGCCACGGTGACG
>PLZL01000147.1 GCA_003152145.1 Limisphaerales bacterium | reverse complement strand
CCGTCCGCGACGAAAAAGTGAAGCTGCTCAAATCCATCCGCCCGCTCACTCCGGCCGATGTCGCCAAACAAGTCGTGCGCGGACAGTATTTCGCCGGCATCGTGAACGGCCAGCCGCGCCCCGGCTACCGGCAGGAGGCCAAGGTGAAAACCGATTCCAACGTCGAAACCTATGTCGCGATCAAGCTCCTCATTGACAACTGGCGCTGGTCGGGCGTGCCGTTTTATTTGCGCACCGGAAAAAACCTGCCGATGAGCGCCAGCGNNCTGCGGTTCAACGGCAAGGTTCCCGGCATGAGCCTCGGCGTCCGGCCCGTGCGGATGCACTTCAGCTACGACGCCGAGTTTGGCGCCTACACGCCGGAGGCTTACGAACGCCTGCTGCTGGAAGCCATCGCCGGCGACGCGACGCTGTTCATCCGCCGCGACGAGGTGGAGACCGCGTGGCAGATCGTGGACTCGATTCGCAAAGGCTGGGATGGCAAACCGCTGACGAACCGCGAATTTTACGCCGCCGGAACTTGGGGCCCGATTGCCGCCGACGATTTGCTCGCGCAACTTGGCCATGCCTGGCACGAGCCGCTGGTGATAAAATAAATCAAATGGATCCTGTATTTACACTGCAATGGCCGGAATTTATTTTGGCGAATCGTTTGCAAAAACTTTTGCCGAAGAAAGATGGTTATTCGATTCTGATTCCAACGTCTCGCCAAGAAAAAGGAATAGATTTAGCGGTGTTAAAAAAGAGTCATGGACAAAACCGAGTGGTGACGATTCAGATTAAGGCTTCGCGCACTTACTCTGGAACGCCACCCAAAAGAGAAAGCACAAAGAAATTTGCTTTTTACACTTGGTTCAATCGTTTTGATGTTCCCGAAGAAGCTGATTTCATTCTCCTATTTGGGATGTATGCGCCTGACGTGGGACGCACCAAACCAGTAACGGCAACATGGTATGGTGACTGCACTTTGCTTTTCACAAAAGCTGAGATGAAGCAATTGATGCAAGATTGTCTGACTGTTGGTGGTCAGCCAGACAAAATGTTTGGCTTCGGATTCGACAATCCATCTGCGGTTTTCCAGACAAGAGGCGATAAAGAAAGAAAATTAAAACCTTACTCTGATTTTCTTTTGGAAAAACGAGTCAAACTGATTCAAGAGGCATTGAAAATCTCAGTGTGAAACACTTTGAACTGATTCCCTTCGCCAACGCCGACAATTTACTCGCGCGAATTTATGTCTGAATACAAGGCAAACATCAAATGGCAGCGAACCAGCCCGGATTTTCTCAAGGGCAGGTATTCGCGGGAACATACCTGGACATTTGACGGCGGTGTCACCGTGCCGGCGTCGCCTTCGCCGGCCGTCGTGCCCGCGCCTTGGTCGAATCCCGCCTGCGTTGATCCCGAAGAGGCGTTTGTCGCGGCGATTTCAAGCTGCCACATGCTGACGTTTCTCTATCTGGCGGCCAGACAAGGATTCCAAATTGACAGCTACGAGGACGCAGCGGTTGGCGTGATGGCCAAAAACGAAAAAGGCGTGCCGTGGATCAGCTTGGTTACGCTCAATCCCAAAATTATTTACAGCGGTGAAAAATTGCCCACACCCGCGGACGTGGAGCGTTTGAACCACCTGGCGCACGAGCAATGCTACATCGCCAATTCGGTGAAGACAGAAGTGATTGTCCGCCCCCGCCCGGCTTGATTTGCGAACATGGGCAACTTTGAATTGATTTCCTTCACCTGCACCGACGAACTGGCGGCGCATGTCGCCGGTGCGTGGCTGGACGAAATCGAATCGGCCAATCGCGCCGGCAAAGCACATTGCGTCGCACTCTCCGGTGGCCGCATCACGCAAAAATTCTTCGCCGCGACCGTCGAACAGGCCAAAAGGCGAGCCGTTTCCTTCGCGCGCGTCCACTTTTTCTGGGCGGACGAGCGCTGCGTCCCACCGACCAATCCGGAAAGCAATTTCAAACTGGCGAACGAGGTTTTGTTGGCGCCACTGCAAATTGCGGCAAACCAGATTCACCGGATCCGTGCCGAAGAGCCGCCGGACAAGGCGGCTGCGTTGGCGGCAGCAGAAATTATTCGCATCATTCCGACCGCTTCTCCCCCTCCTCGACGAGGAGAGGGCCGGGGTGAGGAGGCCGTTTTTTCAAATTCAAAACCCCTCCCCCCGCTCGTGCAGGGCGAGGGAGTTGATTCGCTGCCGGTGCTGGATTTGATTTTTCTCGGCATGGGCGAAGACGGCCACGTTGCGTCGCTGTTTCCAGAGGCTCCATCCGAAATTTTGAATCGCACCGCCCCATTTCTGTCCATCAAGGATTCACCCAAATCACCGCCGGGACGGATTTCCTTGAGCTATGCCGCCATCGCCGCCGCAAAACAGGTCTGGGCGCTGGTCTCGGGCGCGGGCAAGGCGGCGGCGTTGCGCGCGTCGCTGCGCCCCGGCGGCCAGACACCTTTGGCACGCGTGATGCGGTCACGTTCCCGGACGAAAATTTTCAGCGATATTCGGCTTGACTAATTGTAACCAGATGGTTAATTAAATGCGTGGCTTGAAGGTCTGGAAAAGCGGCAGCCGGGGCGGGATGAACACCCCGCAAAAAAGTGGGGGTATTTTTTGAACGAATCGAAATGAGCGGGGTCTGATTCAACAGACGAATGAAGATTTCGCTGTTCGTTTAGGGTTGGCATAGAGGTTTTGCTCGCGGCGCGGCTCGAACAGCGACCCCCAAGTTGGTCGCGTCGCCCTTCTGAGCGCCTCGGTGAAGGCGTATAAACCTCGTCACCGCGAAGGCCGGACGCAAGTCCGGCCTCTCGCTTTTCTGGAATTTGCATTGAACTGAAGCGGAATAAGGTTTAGCCTTCCCCACGCATGAAACATCAGCTCGATTTCGAGAAGCCGATCATCGAACTGCAAGGCAAATTGGATGACCTGCGCGGACACCCGGAAAAGCACGCGCTGGGTGTCAGCTTTGAGGAGGAAATCCAGCTCATCGAGAAAAAACTGGCGGAAACCCGGCGGCACATCTTCGCCAACCTGACCGCCTGGCAGCGTGTCCAGCTCGCGCGCCACCCCAAACGGCCTTACACGCTGGATTATATCAAAGATTCGTTCTCGGATTTTCACGAGTTGCATGGCGACCGGCTTTTCGCTGAAGACCGCGCGATGGTCGGCGGTTTTGCGAAATTGGGCGAACACCGCGTCATCGTCATCGGCACACAAAAAGGCCGCGACACCAAGGAAAACATTCTGCGCAATTTCGGTTCCGCGCATCCCGAGGGCTATCGCAAGGCGCTGCGCCTGATGCGGCTCGCGAACAAATTCGGCCTGCCCATCATCACGCTCATTGACACGTCGGGCGCGTTTCCCGGCATTGGCGCGGAGGAACGCCACATCGCCGAGTCCATCGCCGTCAATCTCCGTGAAATGACGCTGCTCGAAGTGCCCATCATTGCCGCCGTCATCGGCGAGGGCGGTTCCGGCGGCGCGCTTGGCATCGGCGTGGCCGACCGCGTTTTGATTTTGGAAAATGCTTATTATTCCGTCATCCCCCCCGAAGGTTGCGCGGCGATTTTGTGGAGAGACCGTGCCGCCACCGCCAAGGCCGCCGCCGCCCTGAAAATCACCGCGAAAGATTTGTTCGGATTCAAAATCGTGGACGAAATCATTCCCGAACCGCTGGGCGGCGCGCACACGGACACGGCGGCCGCCGCGGCAAAATTGAAAGCGCATTTGCTCAAGCATCTCGAAGAAATTCTCGCGCTGCCGGTCGCCGAACGGTTGAAACGGCGTTACGAAAAATTCCGCGCGCACGGGCATTTCCACGAAAAAATCGAGCCGGCCGGAAACGGCGTCGTTCCCATCGCCGCACCCGCTTAATCCACCGTGCTGTATCCATTCATTTTTCAGCCCATTTTCAAAGAACGCATTTGGGGTGGACGCGAACTGGAACGGCTTTACGCCAAACAACTGCCGCCCGGCAAACGGATTGGGGAATCGTGGGAAATCAGCGACCGCCCCGGCGGCGCCAGCGTCATTGCCAACGGCCCGATGGCCGGCAAAACCCTGTGCTGGCTGATGAAAAATCGCGCGCGCGAATTGCTCGGCGATGCCAGTCCCGCCGGCGAAAACCGTTTTCCGCTGCTTTGCAAAATCCTCGACGCGCGCGAAACGCTTTCGCTGCAAGTTCATCCGCCGGCGGCCGAGGCGGCGGGACTGAAAAGCGAATCGAAGACCGAGATGTGGTTCATCGCCGACGCGTCACCCGGCGCTGAATTGTTTGTCGGCCTCAAGCGCGGCGTGACACGCGCCGCGTTCGAGAAAAAAATTTCCGATGGCAGCGTGGACGACTGTTTCCATCGCATTCCGGTGCGCGCGGACGACGCGATGTTTCTGCCGAGTGGCCGCGTCCACGCCATCGGCGCGGGCCTCGTGATTTTTGAAATCCAGCAAAACTCGGACACGACGTATCGCGTGTTCGACTGGAATCGCACCGGCCTGGACGGCAAGCCGCGCGAAGTGCACGTCGCGCAATCGCTCGCCAGCATTGATTTCAACGATTTCGAGCCGAAGCTGGTGCCGTCAAAGTTCAATCAGGCCCCGAATTTCAAATGCCGGCATCTGGTTCAGGATCCGCTGTTCAACGTTCAGGAAATGATGTTTGAAAACGCCGGGTCAGTGACGCTGGCCGGACAACAATTGCGGATCATCGCGATTGTCAAAGGCGCGGCCACAATTATTGGCGGCAACAGCAACGCTTCCGTTGATTTAAAGCCCGGTCAGTTCTGTTTGATTCCCGCCTGCTTGAAAGGTGTCGAGATTAAAACCAAGCCGCAGACGACATTTCTCTGTGCCGAGCCAAATTGATTTCACCACAAAGTCCCCGCCGACGGTTGGTGCCCTTCTTTTCTGCGCCGGTTAAATTCAAACTGCATCTGGACTTTGATGCGCTGTTTCTTCAACCCGGACGCCGAAGCAAGTTTGTCGGAATATTCCTTTTCGATGGATTCCCACAATTCCGATTCTTTGCCGACTACAAATCTTATCGGGCCGCTTGCTACAAAACGAGGTTTCATATCGTTTCAATTCAACGACAAATCGTCGGGCATTTGAGAGAGGAGTTTATTTTTCCAGCCGCCCTTGCTTTTGATGATTTTTTGCCAGAGTTCTTCGGGCGGCGTTTCGAAGACGAGTTCCAGCGACGCGGGAACTGTCAGCCACGATTTGCGCTTCATTTCCATTTCAAGCTGGCCGGGCGACCAGCCGGCGTAGCCGGCGAACAGCTTGACTTTTTTCACCGGCGAAAACGATTCGCCGATTTCCAGCAAATCATCGAGCGAATGGCCGAGCGCGAGATTCGGAAACACGTTCGCGTCGGGAATGAAATTGTCCGAGTGCAAAAAGCTCAACGCGGTCGGCTGGACCGGCCCGCCGAGGAACAGCGGCGATTCGCGGAGCGCGTCGGGCAGGTCGGCCACGAGCACCTCGCCAACCTTGTTGCCGGCGGCGCGGTTCAGCACGAGGCCGAACGCGCCCGCGGCGTTGTGTTGGCAGACGAGAACGACCGAGCGGTGGAAAAACGAACCGCGCAAACCGCCGCCGTCCAGCAGCAATCTGCCTTTTAGAAATTTTCCCGGCTCGCTCATTGCTGGTGTCAATTTGCACCAAAAAGGCCCGGCTGGCAAAAAAGAAAAACGCGGAGAATTTCTTCTCCGCTTTTTGCATCATCTGAAACCTGGCGGTTACAGCGATTTGACCTTCTTCACAATCGCCGCGGCGTCAATGCCGAAGTGCGCGAGCAGTTCCTCGGCCTTGCCGGAGCGCGGCAGGCCGTTCACCGCCAGCTTGTGGACCTTGATGCCGTTCACGCTCAATTCACCCGCGACCGCGTCGCCCAAACCGCCTTCGGCGTAATGATCTTCAACCGTGATGACGGTGCTGTTCGTCTTTTGCGCGGCGGCGAGAATTTCCTTTTTGCCGAGCGGCTTGATGCTGTAAGCGTCAATGACCGTGATGCCGACGCCTTCGGCCTTCAGCGCGTCGGCGGCCTTGAGCGCCTCATGCAATGTCACGCCCGCCGCGACGACGGTGACCTTGTCGCCGGCGTTCTGGCGCAGCACTTTCGCGCCGCCAACCGGGAATTGTTCGTCGTTGTTGTAAATGACCGGTGACTTCGGGCGCGACGTGCGAAGGAAATAAACTCCTTTTCCCAGCGCCATTTGTTCGAGCAGTTTTTCCGTGCTGACCGCATCGCTCGGATACAAGACCACGCTGCCGACAATCGCGCGCATCAGCGCCAAATCCTCCAGACCCATTTGTGACGGGCCGTCCTCGCCGATGCTGACGCCGACATGCGAGCCGGTGAGCTTGAGATTCGCCTGCGAAATGCCCGCGACGCGGATCTGGTCGGCGGCGCGGGTGAAGAATGCCGCGAACGTGGACACAAACGGCACCTTGCCACGCGTGCCGAAGCCCGTGGCCACGCCGACCATGTTTTGTTCGGCGATGTAACATTCGGTGGAACGGTCGGGGAATTTTTTGAAGAACTTCTCCGCGTAGGTGGAATTTTTCGTGTCACCGTCCATCGCGACGACTCGCTGGTCAACTTCACCGATGCGGGCGAGCGCGGTGCCGTAGGCTTCGCGGGTGGCGACCTTGTCGCCGATTTTGTAATCGAGCGGCGGGTAGCTTGCCGGGACGACGTTGTTCGGCGCGGGCAACTGGTTTGGCGCGGGGATCGGCACGCCGATGCCGGATTTTGAACTCGGCTGAAGCTCGGCAATGGCCTTGGCAGCTTCGTCCTTGTTCAAAGGCTTGCCGTGCCAGCCGTCCTGGTCCTGCAAAAAGGAAACACCCGCGCCCTTGTAAGTCTTGGCGACGATGACGAGCGGTTTGTCGCCGAGACCGGTGCCGCTCAACACTTCGACAATTTCTTCGATGTCGTGGCCGTCAATAACTTCAACGCGCCAGCCGAAGGCGTCAAACCGTTTTGCGTAGACACCAATGTCGTGCCCGAACGCCGTCGCCTGGCTCTGGCCGAGGCGGTTCGCATCCACGATGGCAATCAAATTGTTCAGCTTGTAAATGCCGGCGAGCGACGCGGCTTCCCAGACCGAGCCTTCGGCAAGTTCACCGTCGCCGAGCAGGACGTAGGTGTTGTAATCGAGTTTGTCGAGCCGCGCGGCGAGCGCCATGCCGGCGCCGACACTCAAGCCCTGGCCGAGCGAGCCGGTGGCGACGTCCACAAACGGCAGCCGCGGCGTGGGATGGCCTTCAAAGTCGGAATTAAATTTGCGCAAAGTTAATAATTCGCTCGCGGGGAAAAGACCCGTTTCCGCCCACGCGGCATAGAGCAGCGGCGCGGCGTGGCCCTTGGAAAGGATGAAGCGGTCGTTGTTGTAATAATGCGGATTCTTCGCGTCGTAACGCATGTGGCCGAAAAACAGCGTGGCCGCCACATCCGCCGCCGAGCAGCACGAAGTGGGATGGCCGCTGCCCGCCGCGGTGGTGGAGGTGATGGAATGAATTCGCAACTGGTTTGCGATGCCCTTCAAAAGTTCAATGTCAGTCTCAATCATGGAACGCGGAGTTTAGGCGAGAAACGGCAAAAGCCAAGACTGAAATTGTGCCAAGTGCATTACTGCGGCAGCGCGTGGCCGGGAATCGAGCAGGTCGGCGCCTGGCCGACGGCGTTGATCGTGTAAGTGCCGCCGGAGGGACAAACGGGAAAAACTCCGTCTTTGAAATACGGCAGCAAATCCTGCGCGGTCGGAATGGCATCCTCGGCTTTGTTGTTTATCAGCGCCCACTGCAATTTGGCCGCGTCAATCAGCTTGAGATTGGTGATGCACGCGTTGCGTTCGATTACCGCCTGCGATTGCGATTGTTGCACGGCGGCGCGGGCCTGCTGGCTGGCGGCCTCCCATTGTTGCAACCGCTCCTGCTGCTGCTGCGCGGTTTCACCGACGGCCGCCAGCTGCTGCGTCAATTGCCGGTTGGCCTGTTGCAACCGGTTGGTTTCACTTTTCAATTGGGTGAGGGCTTGGGTCAGATTCTGGTTCTCCCTGCGCAACCGGTCGCCCTCCGCGCCTTGCGCCGCGGCGGCGGAAGCCTGGAACTGCTCCAGATCCTTGCGAGCCTGGCCCGCCTCATGCTGGGCTTTGTCGCGCTCGACGAGCGCGGCATCCCTCTGCTGGTTGGCCTTGAAAAGCATGACCTCGCCGGCCACAAGCACCGCCAGACACAACCAGAGAAACCAGCGTTTCAGATTCATGGTTGGCTTCTTTTCGCCCTTTTCAAGGCCGCCGTCAAACACGAAATGACTCGGCGCGTCGAAAAATTTCCATGTGTCTTTGCGGACAATCTGCCGGTTCTTGTGTGTCCAACGCCCAAGCTGCAAAGGCAAAGACACATTGACTTGAAAGCCTCCGCTACTTGACCGAATTTTAGCGTCTTAATGTTTGTTGGGTTTTCTGATGCTTCTTGAGAAAACCTGCCGGTCAATGTCTGGCGTTGACGCGTTGCCTCCATCGGTGCCTGGCAGCGTCGGAATCCGTGTTGCCACTGGATATTTAATTTTCGGCAGGAAGCTGGCCTGTTCCCAATGACGGATGATCACCGTGTTTGTGTTCTTTTTCCGCCGCATGATTTTTTGTGGTTTTTGGACAGGCTTCAAGAATAGGAAGCTTCAGGCGCAAAGATGTTCCCGAAAAAAGTCGCGCTGGCAGACGCTCAAGGCCACTTGTAGGTGAATGACGCAAAAATCCCGTGCGCGGTGAAGTTGTTCACGTTGCCGGTGCTCGGCTCGGAGTATTTGGAAAATTGGTAATGCAGCGCGCCAGACAAATTCTTTGTGAGCTGGCGCGTCAGGCTGACGAGCAATTCGTGGCGGGTGAAATCAAGGCCGAGCGGAACGCCGGCGGTGTTGTTTTGCCCGTAAGTGGCCTGTGAAAAAGTGTAGGTGGCCTTCAAGTCCGTTTTCGCGTTCAACACAAAACCCGCGCTCGCGCCGACGGTGTAAGTATTTCCAAAATACGGCATGACTTCCGGGGAAGCAGCCGGTGTGGTGGTCGTGCGCGAATAGCCGTAGGTGAAGGATCCGGAAAAATAAAACCACTGCGCGGGCGTGAACGTCAGGTTTAATCCGAAATTGTCCGATTCCGTCCGGCCATCGAAAATCGGGCCGCCTGGAGAAATTCCTCCGCTCACGGGAGCGGTTGTGGTGGAATAGTCCGACATGTTCCATTGATAAGTCAGCCGCGCGTTCAACCAATAAACCGGCCGCAGGACGAGCCGCCCTTCAATCTCGTTCATGGCAAGGTCACGGTGGGTAATGAACGCGGGATAGCCTTTGCCGCCGAATGGGGAATTGTCCACGAGATGATTGTAGCCGGTGGAGCTTTCGCGCCGCCGGACGTGCGCGCCCCATTCAACCCAAGTCCACGGCGACATGGTGAAACCGGCGCGCGCGTCGTAAAAATGGTTGAGCGCGTCCGTGCGCTGCTGGAAGTTGTCCGGGTCCGGGGTGCTGGGGGGGCCGGGGTTGACGGCGTTCAACTCGTCAAATTGACCGACGCTTTGCTGGCGCAGCCGGCCTTCGGCAAACAGGACCGTGTGCGGCAGGCGGTTGAATTGCGCGTCGAAATTTTCGGAATACTCGGTCCGGTCCTGATTTGCGCTCACGGTGCCCGGCTGGAAATACGGGAAGGGAGTGCCGAGGTTGCCGTCCAAATCCACGTTGCCAAAACCATTCTCGCGCGTCCACTCGCCCTGCACGGCGGTTGAAACGCTTAAGCCCTTGACTGGCAGAAACAGGCTGGCGAGGCTCACGACACGCGAGTCACGTTTCAGCGTGATGCCCTCCGTGCTCCAATCTGTGCCGAATGTCGGGGCGCCGGTGCCGTTCACCGCGTTTTGGCTGAAGAACGACGTGCCATCGTAACGGGAAAGCAGGCAACCGGCGGAAGCCAGCCACCAATCCTTGATTTGTCTTTCGACGCGAAATGTATTGGCGCCCAGTGTGTAGCGGACGGTTTGGTTCACACGCTCGATGGTGCCAGGATTGGGCCCGGTGCTGTAAGCAGCCACTTCATTGCGAGATTCACCGAGGCGGTAAACCTCGACGCGCGCATGGTCCTCGAGGTCCCAGCCATTCCATTCGTGGGTGAGGTCAACTTTGAAAATATGCGTGTGCTCGTTTACATCCTCCGCATTCGGATAAAAGTTTTTGGAATTGGTGCCCTGGTTGACCGTGCCCCAGTCCAGCGTGGACTTCGCGCCCTGCCGGAACTGGTATTCGTAGCCCAAAACCACTTGCGGCGCGTCGGGCAGCGTCAGTCCGAAATCAATCCAGGCGCGACCGATGTCGAGGTGAAGGTCGCGCCCCAGCGAAAAAGATGACGGCTTGAATCCCGGATAAAATCCGCCGGTATCGTCGGAATACTTTCGCCACTCTTCAAAGCCGCCGCGCACGAAGCCAACACGGTTTTTTTCCAGCGCCAACGCCAGTTTGAAATCGTGTTCCGGCATCAAGGCATGACCTTCGACGGTGAGTTTCTCATCCGGGGCAAGCTGTTCGGTCATCGAAAATCCTTCCGTGCCGCCGCTCCAGCCTTCCTGAACGCCTTCAAGTTCGCGAAATTTCTGTTGGTCGCCATGCACGCCCGTCCAGCGCAGCGTCGGTTCAAACGTGAAGGCGAGCGCGGGCGGTTCGCCGTTGGTGCCCCAGTCGGCGCCCTGGTCAATCCACGCGCGCAGCACGCCGACTTGCGCGGGCGTGAGCGGCTGGCCGCGGTCCGGCGGCGGCATTTGGATGTCCTGGTCCAGGCCGGCAACGTAAAGAATCAGTTTGCTCCGGTCGCTGCGGCCGGGAACGATGTCATTGGTGTTCGCGTCGCCGCCTTTCAACGCCGCCGCGCGGAAATCGAGGTGGAATCCGCTTTTCGGCTTCTCCGGCCCGTGACAGCGGAAACAGCTTTGCTCAAAAATCGGCCGCACGTCGCGTTCGAAAAGAATTTTTCCGCCGGTTGAAACCGAAGACCAGGCCAGATTCGTGCCAGCGGCGGACGCCGCAACGGCGAACGGAAATGAAAACACCACCGCCAAGATTTTCCCGCAGCTTCGCCTGGTGATTTCGATGCTCACATTTGCTTCCGGTTCAATACCGCAGGCGCGGATCCACGTCAGACCCGTGAACGGCGGTGTGGCAGCCGGCGGACCAGCAGGTTCCCATCTGGAGGTAGGCGGCGTGCGGGCTTTGACCGATGAAAATTTCACCCGGCCGCACGCCCGGCCCCTGCACCTGCGCGTGGCAGCGGAAACACAGATTGTTGTCCGGCTGCGTGAGCATCATGCGGTTGATGGAGCCGTGCGGGTTGTGGCAGGTCACGCAGCCTTCGCGCATGGAGGGATGCTCGAAGACAAACGGACGCGTCTGCTCGCGGTGACATTGCGTGCAGGTTTCGTTCAGCCGCGCCATTGCCAGTCCGCCGGAAGGTTTCAAAATGTCGCCGCCGTGCGGGTCGTGGCATTGCACGCAGTTCATGCGGCCCTCGATGACGGGATGGTGCGCGGGCAGTTGAAATTCCGCGTGCTTATCCAGATGACAACGGAAGCAGGCGTCCGGCACCTTGCCGGGATTGATGATGAACCTTGCGCCGCCGCCAGCCTCGACGTGTTTGCTGCCCGGCCCATGGCAGGATTCACAACCGGTGCCGCCCGGCAGCTTCACATTGTCGAGGTAGAGATGCGCGTGCGGGCTGGCGGCAAACGCGCGGGTGATGTTGGTGTGGCACTGGGAACAAATCTGGTTGCCGATGTAATGCGCGCCGGGAATTTCGAGCGGTGCGACAACCGGACGCGACAGGGAGGCGCATGAAATCAAAAAAAACGCCACGCCGACCGGAAGGCCAAAAACCATCATCGCGGCCAATGTTTGTTTTGATTTCACTGATTTTGCGCGACCGGCTGGTTCGTCACCGCAGCGGCCTTGACGAGTTCCGCGACAATTTGATCCGACAAATCCCCGGTGGTCGGAAAAATCATCTGCAAATGGCCGGCGGCATCAATGATGAGCGTGCGGAAATTGTGATTGAAGATGCCGGCGTCGGATTCGTATTCCATGCCGGACAGCCGGGCCAGCTCGCCGATTTTGTCCGGCGACCCCGTCAAAAAACTCCAGTGCTTCGGATCGTAGCGATAACTTTCCCCGTAAGCCTTCAACATCTCCGGCGAGTCAAATTCCGGGTCGAAGGAAACGGAAAGACAATGCCAGTTGGTCGGCGCGCCCGCCATGGATTCGAGTTTTTGCGACGCCTCCTGAAAATTTTTCGACAGCCGCGGGCAATAATCCGGCAGCGGACAGCGCGTGTAAAAAAACGTGATGGCCAGCGCCTGCCCGCGAAAATCGTTCAGGCTCACCGCGCGGCCAAGCTCGTTGGTGAATTTGTAGAACAGCAGCGGATGTCCCGGCAGGGCACTCACCGTTGTTGCCGGTTCATAATTGGCCGGTTTTTTGATTGGCGGCGGCGATGTCGTCCCGGTTTTCGTGAGTTGATCCACCCAACTTTCGGTTTCGGTCACATGAAGCCGGAACGACACTTCATCGCCGGTTTGCAGGCCCGCCAGTTCCTTTGCTTCCTTCACCTTGAACGGCATGGTCATGGCGCCCATNNTAATTGGAAATGGCCTCGTGCTTGAGGACGACCGTCTTGTCGTCCGGCTTGAGCTCTTCAATCACCCCTTTTGCCGTGAACACGCGCACTGTCGGTTCGTTTGCGTTTGAAGACAAAATTGAACCCGCCGATTTCGCGTTGAACGAAACCAGCAAGCTGAACAACAAAACGTTAATCGCCAATGGCCACGACCGCATATTCAAAATCTTCCGCGCACCTGTCACGGATTAGGCAGCCGCCCGACACGATAAAAGCCGGGGCCGTTCGTCGCGTGATTGTCCACGAAGACGACCGGATTGCTCGCGGCCACGTTGGTGACAAGCGTAATCCAGTTGGCCTCGGCCAGATTCGTTGAACGTTGGACGATGTANNTCAAAGTGGTCTGCACTGGCGTGACGACGTTGATGGTGACTGCATTCGTATTTTTCACGCCATTGTTGTCCGAGGCGATGGCTGTGAGTGTGTAACTGCCCGCTGCGAGATTGTTGGTCGCAGCGGAAAATGGGGCGGTGGTTTCGTTGGTCAAAACCGTCGAGCCGACGAGGAACTGGACGTTCGTAACGCTGCGGCCCGCGTCCGTATCCGAGGCCGAAGCTTGAATGGTCACGTTGGCCGGCGCGCTCAACGTGGCGTTGTTCAGCGGATTGGTGATGCTCACGGTCGGCGGCGTGTCCACGACGATGTTCACGGAATTCGTCGTTTTCACGCCGAGATTGTCTGAAGCGACGGCGGAAAGCGTATAACTTCCAGCCGCCAGATTATTTGTCGTGGCGGAAAACGGGGCGGAGGTTTGGTTGGTCAAAACCGTCGAGCCGACGAGGAACTGGACGTTCGTGACACTGCCGCCCGCGTCCAAATCTGAAGCCGAGGCTTGAATCGTCAGGTTCGCGGGCGCAATGAATACCGTGCCGGACAACGGATTGGTGATGGTCACGGTCGGCGGCGTGTCCACGGTGATGTTCACCGAATTGGTCGCCTTCAAGCCATTGTTGTCCGAGGCGATGGCCGTGAGTGTGTAACTGCCGGCGGCAAGGTTGTTGGTCGTGCCGGAAAACGGCGCGGCATTGTCGTTGGTCAAAACGGTCGAGCCGATTCGGAATTGCACGTTCGTCACCGTGCCGCTGCCGTTGGTGACCGCCGCCTGGATGGTCACGTTGGCCGGCGCAACGAACAACGTGCCCGTTGCCGGATTAGTGATGGAAACGGTCGGCGCGACATTGACGTTGGTGACAATGACTGCGCCGGTCATCCCCAGGCTAAAATGCACCTGACAAAAATACGAGAAATTGCCCGCTGAAGGGAACGTGTTGGTGAAAGTGTGTGGGAGGGTGATGATGGTGCCCGAATTCCAAAGTCCGCTCGGCACGCCATTATCATCGCCAGCCACTCCGTTGGTGCCGCTGCTTGTGGAGTGGTTGCCGGCAGCCCAGGTCCATATCACCTGATCGCCGGCCGCGATGGTGACAACAGCGGGTGAGAAGCGGTCAAGGGGGCTTCCGACCGTCACGCCGGCGCTGGCGGCAAGGCCGGATAGCGGGCAGCCAAGGCACAATAGAGCCGCCGCGGCAACGCCCGGAAAAATTTTAGACAAAGATTTCATATCACTCTTGCGTGTGGGATGAATGGCCGACAGATTTGTTCCAGGAAATCTGCCGGCGCTGCTGGCGCTGCCGACACTGCCGGCGGTGGCGGTGAGGCCGTTCCGGTTTTGACGATTTAATCCACCCAGCCTTTCGTTTCGGTGACGTGAAGTTGAAACGATATTTCATCGCCATCCTACAGATCCGCCAGCAGGCCAGCGGTTTTTGCATCGAACGGCATGGCCAGGGCCGCCATGTAATTGGAAATGGCCTCGTGACGGATGACGAGTTGACGTTCGTCGCGGTTGATGGAGTGCACCACGCCTTTGATTGAGAAGATCTGCAGGCGGGCGGTCTCGCTGGTGGCTGGCGGCAGCGATTTGGCGGATGGGACAGCAAACAGAATCAACATCCACAAACCGAATGGCAATGCGCTGGTGAATAATCGCCATACCCTCATATTTCTTGTCCATAACTCCTGCCATCGAACGGCAAATTGATGTTCGTTACCGGCAAATCACGGATTCGGCAGGCGACCGACCCTGTAAAATCCGGGGCTTGCCGTCGCGTTTGTATCGGAAAAATTCACCAGGCTGGCCGCCGCCGTGTTTGTGACGAGCGTAATCCAGTCGGTCGAAAGCAAATTGGTTGACCATTGGACGATGTAACCAAGCCCGACGTCTGCCGTGTAGCTGAATTGAAAATTTGTGCTTGATGGCCGCGACGGCGAACTGATGACGACCGGCACCGGCTTGATGACGCTGATGTTCAAGGAGTTGGTGGACGTTGCGCCGCTGTCATCCGAAGCGATAGTGGAGAGTGTATAGTTGCCCGCTGGCAGGTTGTTGGTGACTGCGATAAAGGGATCGGTGGCCTCGTTGGTCAGAACCGTCGAGCCGACGAGGAACTGGACGTTCGTGACACTGTCGCCCGTGTCCGGATCCGAGGCCGAGGCTTGAATGGTGATGTTGGCCGGTGCGGCGAAGACCGCTCCATCGGCGGGATTCGTGATAGTGACCGATGGAGGATTATTGGCGACCGCCGGAGTGGAGCGATTGTAAGAAAAGCCGGTGTTGCCACTGTGTCCATTAGGCCAGGAGGTGAATGTGATATCCAAATAAATATCTTCCGAGATGAGATGCATGACGGCATTAACGCCAACTGTGCTCGGCGGGCCGGGATTTACCCCGTCAGCCCATGTGTTCCAATCCGTGTAAGAAAGCGAAGCATAGTTGGCGGTGGTTCCATTGGCCCACTCGGTATCGGCTGGACTGAAATTGTGTGTGAATAACGACTCCGTCTTGGCGTTGTAGATGCCCTGAACACCACCGCGTGTCAGCCAGACATTGGGAGTGATTTGATCCACGTCGGACACCGAGTGATTGATAAAGGATAGGGTCGGCCCCGTCCAAACTGTGGCGGCTTCCGTCGCCACCGGCGCAGCCAGAACGGCCAGCAAAAAGAGCATGGGCCAGCGTGGGGCACGCCCGAGGCTGCCAGATCGGAGTGATCGAATCATCACGGATGAGTTTTCATGAACGATATTTTCTGATTTCACAGGCTCGATATGGTCAATGGTTTGGTTCAAACGGATAACAGTCTTTACCGTGTTTAATCTGCCTTAAACGCCCGGCACTGCGCGCTTCATTCAGTGAGAGCGATGAAGCCGGATTTTGTTCCCGAGAACTTCAAGCTCGCTTTTTCCGGGAACAAATGTTGCATTACTTCCTCCAACCATTGATGACTTGGCATGGCTGACAACGTGGAATTTGAAGGTCTGGTGGCTCGTTATTACGAGCCGCTCTATCAATTCGCGTTCAGCCTCGCCCGCGATGAGTCGGACGCATGTGACCTCACACAACAAACTTTTTGCATTTGGGCGGTCAAAGGCCACCAACTGCGCGACGCATCCAAAGTGAAAACCTGGCTGTTCACCACGCTCCATCGCGAGTTTCTCGGCTCGCGGCGAAGGCAAACCCGCTTTCCGCACGTCGAACTGGAGCAGGCCGAGCCGGAACTGCCCGTCGTGTCGCCGGCTGCAATCAGCCGCCACGACACGGCGCGGGTGCTCGCGGAGCTGGCGCGGCTGGATGAAATTTATCAGGCGCCCGTCGCGCTGTTTTACTTGCAGGATTGCTCCTACAACGAAATTGCGGAAATCCTTCAAGTGCCGCTGGGCACGGTCAAATCACGGCTTTCCCGCGGCATCGGCCGGCTGCAGGAATTGCTCGCCGATGAAACTGCGGGGCCGCGCCCGGAACAAACCCCTTTGTGAAACTCAACGAAGCCAAAACCATTTTGCTGCTTTACCGGCCCGGAACGGCGGACGCGGAAGACCCGCAAATCGCCGGGGCGCTGGCGCTGGCGAAACGGGAGCCGGAACTGGCGCGCTGGCTGGAGGAGCATTGCGCGCGACAGGAGGCTTTGCGCGCCAAATTCCGCCAAATCACCGTGCCTGCCGGGCTGAAGGAACAAATCATCTCCGAACAGGCCGTGCAGGAGAGGAAGATTTACTGGCGTCCGCGCATCGCGCTGGCGGCGGTGGCTGCCCTCGTTCTATTGGCCTTTCTGGCGACGCTCTGGCTCCCGCGGCGTCCGAGCGACGACACGCTGGCCATTTACCAGAACCAGATGGTGAGGATTGCGCTGAACCCCTACGGAATGGATTTGACGACAAACGATTCGGAACAAATCCGCGCCTACCTTGCCACAAAACAGGCGCCGGCGGATTATGTTTTGCCAGCGGCGCTGCAAAAAGCCGCCATCACCGGCTGCGCCGTCGAGGGCTGGCAGAATGTGAAAGTTTCGATGATCTGTTTTCGCACCGGTCGGCCACTTCCGCCAAACCAGTCGAGTGACCTGTGGTTGTTCGTGGTGGATCGCGCTTCGGTGAAAGATGCGCCAGAAATCGGCCAGCCCCGGTTCGCTGCCGTCAAGGGACTCATCACGGCTGCCTGGGCGCAGGGCGACAAAGTTTATCTGCTGGGAACGGAAGGCGACGAGTCAACGATCCGGAAATTCCTTTGATTCCGAAAATCTGCGGGCTTCGCGCGCCCGTCAGTTCTTGTCAACACTCATGTGATCCATCACCCAATCGAAATCCGCAAGCGCGGCGGCGGGGCTGGAAGGAATTGGAATGGGAAGATTGGCGGCATTGGGCAGGGGCGGGCGGATCGTGTTTGGCTGCAGCCAGCGGTGGAGCGAGCTGTGGCCATCGGCAAACGAAAATGCAGTGGCGCCGTTGTGGTATGAGGCCGGCAAATCCGTCCATTGGGCGCTGTGGTAGGAACCGCCAGATCCGCCGCCATTTTCCGGTGACTTATCGAGAAAGTAACCATCGTCAATGCTGTCGGGATGTTCGTCAAGGAACACAAAAATGTCAGTCGGCTGCGGAATCTGGGTCGTCTTGAAAAACTGCGTGTAGCCCGGATTGTTGACGTTGAAACCGTTGGCGGTAAAATCGCCCGCATCGCCGACCATGGCATTCATCGAGTAACTGCGGATGCGTGCCGTCCATCCGGCGGCCCTTTGCACCGAACTCAACGCCGCATCGGATGGGCAGCGATAGACGCTCGTGTTGCCGCTGACAAAACGACCAAGACTCGCGCCCGTCAGCGTGGCGAGATTGGTGTTGTCGGAACTCAAGTCCCAGGTCATGACGTTGTTGACCCAGTTGAGGCCGGTGCGGAACGACGAGCCGGCCATGCCCAGGTTGTAAGGGAGCCTTTCGTCATTGTCGCCGGCATAAATCTGCCAGGCCAGGCCAAGCTGCCGGGTGTTGTTCAGGCAGAGGATGGCCCCCGCCCGTTCGCGCGCCCGGGAAAGCGCCGGCAATACAAGCGCCGCCAGCACGGCGATGATGGCGATCACCGTCAGCAGCTCAACCAACGTAAAACCCGTCGCGCCCGTTTTGCGGGACGCCGGCGGCTTTTTTGAAAAGTGCGATCGGTTCATGGCTTTTGAAAAATGCCGGTTCCACGGCAATTCAAAAACTTAATTACAATTATTATCCGTTATTGTCAAGTGGAAAAGAAAATTCAGGGTTGGACGGTCCAAAAGCAAGCTTGCGAGAACATTGAAACACCCGCGTGAAACCGGCGGTGCGGCTTCACTTTTTTGGACCGGCTGATTTTTGTTTTTGCCGCCGGGCTGCCTGCCCCCGGCACCTTGGTTGCGGCGGCCTTGCCGGCGGTGATTTCCCTCCACATCAGCAGGATTTGATCGTTGGCGACGAGTGAAAACGAAATGGGGCGGCACTTTCGCGCCGCCCCGATTTAAGAACGAGCATGGCCCGTTCTCACTTTTTCTTCCAACGCTTATTTGTCACCAGCGTGTCTGTTCGAAATCACCCGGCGGCGTCAGCCCGGTGTAATCGCCCACCACTTTCGCATCGTAGGGGGAATACAATCCATTCTGCGACGTGTGGGTGTCGTAGTCGGCGTTGTTCCCGATGGGATCGCCGCCCGCGAGCGGAAGTCCGTAGTTGGCAACAATCGCCCCGGCGTGATTGACGCGGATGACGCGATTGTTGAACTGGTCGCTGATCAACGTGTCGCCGTTCTTGAGCCGCACCGCGCGGGTTGGCAACGGGGCGGGAACGCTGTTCGGATCGGTGTCAGTGAAATATTGCCAGACCACGTTGTCGTTGGCATCCACTTCGACGGCGCGGGAGTTGCCGGCATCGGTCAACAGCGTGTCACCGTTGTCGAGTCGGCTGGCGAACGCAACAGTATTGGCAGTGCCACCGGCGGTGAACGTCCTGACAATTTTGTCGCCGCGCGTGACTTCAATTGCCCGGTTGTTGCCCTGGTCGGCAATCAGGATGTGGCCGTTCTCAAGCAACTCGGCGGAGTTCGGGCCAACAAGCTGGTCGGCGTCGGTCGTGTTCGAGCCCGGATACTGCCAGACGATTTTCTTCGCCATGTTCACCTCGATGATCCGATTGTTGGCCTGGTCGGTGATGAGGACGTGCATGTTTGGGAGCCACGTGCTCTGCACCGGTGTATCCAGCAGGTTTGGCCCCGAACCAGTTTGTCCGAACTGGCCGTATTGCCAGACGATTTTGCCGGACGGGTCCACCAACAAGACTCGATTGTCCGCCGCGCCGTCAGGCGCCTGCGGGATCACCCCGGCGGGTGTGCCGGTGCCGGCCATCAGGGTAAAGTCTCCAACGCGCTGGGCGTCGTTGACGCCGATGACCGACTTGGCTGTGAAGTCATTCGGGCCGCGCCCGAACGACCAAACGATTTTGCCCGATGGGTCAATCTCGATGACACGATTGTTAAACTGATCGGAGATCAGAATGTTGCCGCGTGCGTTGAATTTGTGATTCATGTTGTCAGCCGAAGCCGCGCCCGTGATCCCCATGACGCCAATGATCGTGAGAATGGAGCACCAAGCCCCGCTGGATGTCAGAATTCGATTTAGTTTCATTTTCATAGGACTATTTTTCTTTGGTTTGCTATTTCTCTTTGGTTTGTGCCGGTTATTCGATTAGTAAGAGGGCCGAATCCCGAAAAGGTTCCCAACAAACGAATTTTGCGCCCACTCATCCAGCTTCACTCAAAGATGTTTTTTGCTGCGGGCGTTGCAGATGGGGCTGGTGGCTGGGTGCGGAGAACTTTTACTTCTTCCGGCGTAACCTCAAGTCCGGAGTTTCCGAATGAATTGTAGACAAACATCAGAATATTCGCGATGTCCTGGTCGCTTAATGGGAGCGAAGGCATATTGTTGTTAAATTTCATCCCGTTCACCACCACTTCCCCCTGCCGGCCAAAGATGACAATCTTGATGGCCCGGCTCTTGTCGGCATTCAAGAAATCGGATCCCGCCAACGGTGGAAACATGTTCGGGAGTCCCTTGCCCGTGGGCTGGTGACACGCCGCGCAAAGGGAAGTGAACAGCCGCCGCCCCAGTTCGATCCGCTCGGTTTTCGATTTGGGGCCGTCCGGCGACGGTGCCACACCCCGCAGGCCGCCGTGGTCCACCCAATTGCGGATGGTCAAACGTTCCTCGTCGGTGAGCGCGAGTGATTCCGGGCTGTTGGCGATGGGCATGGACTCCTTGTAATACGAGCCTTTTCAACTGTCCCATATCCGCCGCCGGATTTCCCAGCGGTCGGCGTAGGCGGTTTTATAGTCCAGCCAGTTGTAGAGGAACCGGGTCTGCTGATTGTGGCAGCGAGAGCAATTCCCCATGAAGATCGGCAGGATATCGCGAAGGTAGGTGGGCAATTCTGAGCGGGCTAAATCTTGGTTTCCGGCTGGGATGGAACTTTGCACTTCGGCTTTTACGCCTGTAACCTCTGGAAAGCCTGGGCTGGAAGATTCGGCAAACATGGGGCCGTTCCCGAGTAGCAGCACTCCGCCAAGGCTGGCGGCCATGCTCAGATCTTTTTTCCACAGCTTGAGCCGATGGAAGCGTGCCGGTTTTATCGCAGGTGGACCGCTGCTGACTCGCGGTTTCGGCCACATGTTATGACAACCCTCGCAATAGTAGTCTTTCTCCACAAGTCCAAGTCCGGACATGAGGCCAATGGCCAAATTGGGGAAAAAGAACTTTTGCGTGACCTGGGGGTAGTCCACCCGTAAGGACTTGCATTCCGGACAGTAAATCGCAGCGGACAATGCCTCGTCGCCCCAGGAGATCAAAAGCTGTTGGGCTATTTCCGATAGTTGAGCGGGCACTTCAACACGCACGCACGCAGAACGTTTCGATATGAACCAGAGCCTTGCAAGACCAAGTTCGACGTGGATTTCGGCCGGAATACCAGCTTGTTGCAGACGCACCTGAATTGGCTCAGCCTTGGCCCGGTCGTTAAAAATTGCCACACGAACTCGGTTCATTATATTGACTTTCAGTGTTGGATATGCCGTCAGCATTCGATCTGGCTATCTGAGATGCGCCCGTTTTGTTATCCATCAATAAGAGGAAGAGGAACGAAGACACGAAAAGTTCCTGCGAGAATACTGGGACTCTCTAATTTCAGATCTTTTCGCTATTTTCGGCCTCATTTAAAATGAGGCAATTTTGCGCAAAGACACATCAAGCTGGTGGAATGGTGTTTCTCTTTCAACTGGCTCGAACCAGTGATTTTTCCTGCCGCAAACCATCATCGCTATTCCAGGCTGCCTGCGGTTTGACAGTCAACTGATGCGCTTGGTCTTTTTCTTGGCCACAGTCAAAACGGGCGAGAGCAAGCCGACAAAATTGCGATGATGGCGATGACGACGAGCAGTTCGATCAACTCAAATCCACCTGTTTTCTATATGATGGGATTTTCCCCCATGGATTCAGGGTTTAGAACCACTCGTAGCGATTCTGGCTGTCGGTGGTGATCCAGTCCATGTCCTGAAACAGACGCCATTCAACGTGGTTGTCCTGAAATAAAATGTCGCCGCCCGCCGGCCGATTGCCGCTGCTCAAGTGACTGGCCCGGTAACCAGCCGGAAGTATGGCGGGCGGCGCGGTGCTGGGCACATTGGCAAATTGGTCGGTGTCTTTGTTTCCAGAACCCGTGGAGATGGTGATGTCGGCGATGATTTCCGTTTCGGTCAAGCTCAGGTTGGTGGCAATGGTCGTTGTCTTGGCGATGAGCATCCGCGGCCGGTTCGGATTCGGATTCATGTTGGGTTTGGTGGGGTTGGCGGCATCATTTCGCTTGATCATCCACCAATAACCGAGTGATTTGTATTTGCCTTCGGTCGAATAATTAATCGTATCCGCTGAGCCAAAGTTCCAAAAATAATTCAAAATGATGGGGTTGTTTGGATCCCGGGAGGCGAAACTGCTGGGGCAAAACATAAGCTCCCGCTTCTTGCCGGCATTCTTGATGATTGACCAGGCGATAGAGTTGGGCAGATCCCAAAGGTCGGCGCCCGCAGTGGCCGCATTCGCAACATTTCCGCCCGTGTTTGGATCCGGGGCCTCCGGATAATAATCCATATTTTCAGCGGCGTAAGCCATCATCGCTATTCCAAGCTGCCTGACGTTTGACATGCAAGCGGCACGCTTGGCCTTTTCCTTGGCCAAAGTCAAAACGGGCAGGAGCAGCGCCGCCAAAATCGCGATGATGGCGATGACGACGAGCAGTTCAATCAACGTAAATCCGGTTGTTCTTTTTATCTTCATTGGATTTCCTGATTTTCAGCCAGTGCCACATTACCCACTCTTGGCATTGTTGTCAACCGGCAAATTTGTGTGATACATACTTCACTTAATTAGAAGGTGCCCCGCATTTCAGCAGGGCTTCCTTATTTTTAACTCCACAGCCATGCTGGCTTTTGCCAATACACGTGCAATAGATAAAAGCTCCGCGGCAGGGTCGGAATCACCGTAACAGGCTGGCTCAAGTTGCCGCTGCATCAAATGCATGCGACAGTGCTACCGTGAGCTTTGCCAATTCGTAGGGAGTTGGTTCAGAGCAGCCGGGAACTGACTTCGATTTACTCACGCCGCCATTATCGCCGACGAACGCCGATGACGCAAATTGCTTGCATCCCCCGGCGGCTTGGCGCATAACGAAGCCGCCTTAAAACAGTCAGGATGAAAACAATTTTATCATGTTGGGTGCGGATTATCGCATTTTTCATTTTTTGCGCGATGGACTCGCACTTTGATCGCTGTCACGCCGACCCTCTCACTTCTTGGAATCCGGTTCTAACAAATAGCCCTGCTGGAATTACCAGCATGGCATACGNNTGTTTCTGACGTTTGGGACAAATAATCAATACAAAGCCAACTACATTCTCCAATCAACCAACGGGACGACATGGACGACGATTTACACATCATCAAACGCTTTATTTGCCGCAGTGTTTGGGAACAATACTTGGGTATTCGTTGGAACTAATGAAATCGTAACTGCTAATGTAACATCTTCAAATTGGAGTTGGTCGGAATTTCAACCCAGCTTTTCACCTGCTTGCATTACTTATGGCAATGGAGTTTTCTTGATTGGTGCCTATATCGGTGGCGTTTCGTATGATTTGTTTTCGTCGTTTGATGGGATCACTTGGCAATATACTGGCAATTTGCCGTTCTACTCTGGAGCCTATTCTACTCTTCCTGTTTTTGGAATTGCTTATGGAAATGGCGTGTTTGTTGCTTCTTCCATTACTCTTTCAAACAACTTCTATTATCAGGTATTTGTCTCTAGCAATCTTGTCAATTGGGCTTTAGCATTGACTTCTCTTGAAAACCTGTATTATCCCTTCTACCCTGTCGCCTTTGGCGGAAATCACTTTGTCACTTCACAGAGTTCGGGTCTTTGTCCAATTTCAACAAGTTCGAATGGAACCACATGGACCACCACTAATCTTTATAACTTAAACTTGGGGCTTATAAAATCCTTCACCTACGGCTAAGGAACGTTTGTGGCAGCCGGCAGCGCTATTTCCCAATCGGGAGTATTTGCAACTCAATCAAACTCACCCGCTACATCACTGGGTATTTCTACATATCCCGGCGTGACAATCAACGGGACGGCTGGCGCGGTATATCAAATCCAATATACCACCAGTCTTAATTCCACATGGCAAACTCTCACCAATTTCATGCTGCCATACAGCCCTTATTTGTGGGTTGATACCAGTTCAACTGTCAGTGGGCAGAGGTTCTACCGCTCAAACCAGTTGCAGTGATCGGCTTCACGCCATTGCTTCTTCCAAGACCACTTCGGGATGCGTGGACGATTGAGGAGATTCTGGCGGCCACAATTTAACTTCAACTTGACATATCAATGTATCCAGATATGATGATATAAATGCTCAACAAATCGAAACAAACCCAATTTCATAACCGGATAACCAGCGAACAAGTGTGGTATCGGCTTTTCCGATACACTCACGGGGAACACTACGGCGACCACCTCATACCTTTGGGGCGGGGATACTTCATTGATCTTGATGATGGAACGATTGCCGGATTTGTGGCGAGTTTTGAAAAATTACAAAGTCGAAGCCCTGCGCTGAATCGGCATTTGGCGCGACTTCGATTTTATCAACGGTGGCTTGATCCAGTGATTCGCGTCCCGTTGCTGATGTTACTCCCCCGCCTGCTGGTAAGGTTAAGAGGACTGGGGAAACGAAGTCTGCCCACAATTCAAAATACCCCTCGCGCTCATTCTCAACCCTCAACCGACAATCCGGGTGTTTAATATGCTCATCCTCAAACCAGCGCAAAAACTTTGGGCGATGGGTTTTCGGGTCTGGCTTGAAAGCCGAAACCGGAATTGTGCTGTGTTTGACTCGGTGAATTGTCATGGCGGTTCAAGATTTGTGTTCATGGCCTCACGCCGCCGCGAGTTGCAACGCCGCCAGCGGCTCGACTTCGCGTTCAATCGTCCGCGCCTTCTTGTAACGCGCCAGCCGCAAATCGTAGTCCGCCTGCAAGCCCGTCCATAGTTCCGCCGTCGTGTTAAAGAATCGCGCCAGCCGCAACGCCGTGTCCGCCGTGATGCCGCGCTTCTCCAAGACAATCTCGTTGATCCGGCGCGGCGGCACACCCAAAGCCCGCGCAAGCGCGTTTTGCGAAAGACCGTGCGGCGTCATAAACTCCTCGCGGAGAATTTCGCCCGGATGAATCGGCGGCAGTTTCCGTTTCATGCCATTGCTTCTTCCAAAACCACTTCGGGATGACGCGATGCCACGCGCAACAGCACCCGCGCCGCGCCCGTCGGCTTACGCCGCCCCTGTTCCCAGTTGTGCAGCGTCTTGACGGAAATGCCGAGCAGTTCCGCAAACTTGTTTTGCGACAGCCGCAACCGCGTCCGCGTGGCCGCAATGGTCTTTTCCCACTCCGCCCGTTGTCCGCGCTGATACTCTTTGGCGTCAAGCTGGCGGCGGTGGAGTTGTCCGTTGCTACCGCGCGTCACGCTCCACACGCGCGACGGCGCGGCCTCACCCCGGCGCACGGCTTTCGCCTGCCGGAGTGCTTCGCTCAATTCCTCAAATCGTTCTTTGTTCATGTTTTGTAGTCCTCAATCAGTGTCCGCAGTTGTTTCAATTCGCCCGCGCTCAAATCTTCTTTCTCGTTCTTGGCGTAAATGTCCAGCATCAGAATCCGGTCGCGGGCAACCACCCAATAATAAATCATCCGCGCTCCGCCGCGCTTGCCGTGGCCTTTGGCCGCGACGCGCAGTTTCCGCAACCCGCCGGACTTGGGAATCACCTTGCCCGCGTCAGGCCGCGCCAGCAGCAGCCCTTGCACGTCCGCCAAGTCGTCATCGTCCAGCAAATCCATCACGCGACGGGTGAACGGTGCAAATTCTTCAAAGACCATTGCCGCCAAGATACGCCAATGACGTAGAATGTCAAGAACGGCCTTTCACTCAAAAGCGGGAATCATAGGTGCACGGCTGGCGTGAATTTCCCCCTGCCACCGCACCCGGCGGGGACGGGGTCGCCGCGAAAAAAAGAATTATTGCCTGTCGCAAATTTAATCCGCTGGCCGCTCACCATGCCGCTGTCCGCTCACATTGCGGCAACTTCCGTGACAACTTTTGCGCTCCGCGATAAGGCCGATTTCAGGCGATCTTATGACTTTCTGTTATGACTCGGCAGTTTTGGGAGCTTGAAAATTGATAAAACCATTGATTTGTAAAGCCGCGATGATTTTGTCCGGATTGAGTCTGTTCCAAGTTCCGAAAATCGCAAGCAAGGAAATAGCGCACCCTTTTGGCGGGTGTAAAACCGTAGATTCAACCCCGGCTTAACCGGGTATTAAAAGCTGGTTTAAGCCACAATTAATGCGGCTGGATTCTCGGCGCGCTGGCGCGATGCAGAGGCAATCGGCACGACGCCACGCCTGGCACTCTGTCTTTCTTCCTGCGGCGGCTGCACCGGCTCTTGCAACGTTTCTTCAGGCAATGCAGGCGCTGACTTGCGAAATGATTTCCTGCCACTCTGGCGCGCGGCCTCCATGCCTTCCAAAAAAGTCTTGTCGCTGGGCAAAAGGAAATCGTAAATCGCCCGGTGGACTTGATCCAAGGTTGCTTTGCTCAAATCATCTGTGCCGAGCATGGCGCGCACTTCGCTGGCCACGTCGCCAACCGCCGACAGATCGCGTTTGCTCAAGAGCGCGTAACCGGCGATTTGTGAAATCAGGCGCGCCTCTGCCTTCGGAAAAACATTCCGCGCAACTGCTTTGATGTCATCTTCCGTGTTGGACGCCGGCAACTTCTCCCAGCGTTTGACGCGGCGGCGAAACTGGCGGTAGTTCCATTCCACCTGATCCGCCGCGCGTGTCATGCAAACTATAAATTGGGGGGTTGTAATCAAGGCGCAGCCAATTCCACAGTTGGCGAGAGAGGTGTCCAGCCAATCAATTAACTCTGGACGCGAATACATGCGACGGCTTTGGTTGAAAAGGAAGTGTGCCTCATCTAAAACCAAGAGCAGCTTTGAACGCTTCAGCACGTCCTCGATCCGCGCCTGCATTTCCAGCGAGGTGCGCGCGTAACTGGACGCGATGCCGAGCGCCCTGGCAATTTCACGAAACGCTGTGGTTTTGTTGGTAATGCCCTTCAGGCTGACAAAACGGGCCGTGCCTCCGTGCAATGCGCACCAGGCTTTCACGGCTTCGGTTTTACCGCGCCCCTCCAAACCGTCCAAAACCACCATGCCACGGCTGGCCAGTGCATAATCCAACGTCTCCCAAATCGTTTTGCCAATTGAAGTGAGTTGGAAAGACTGCCTAATTTTGGCTTCGTGCCGCGCCTGGTATTCAAACACCGCACCGATGATGTCGCGGAAATAAATCAGGTTCGCGGCTTTGAAATCGTCTTTTGAAAGCTCCGGATTTTGCTCAATAGCTTTTTCGGATTCAATATCCGAAACGTCAACTTGCTCGCCCGGCGCGGCGAAATGAATTCGCGGATTGATGCACAGATCAACAAGAAATTGTTCCAACGATTGAAGCCGTCGCCACTGCGACACGTATTGATTGCGCGCCGGGTTTTCGTGGCGCGACAACGCGGCGGCACGGCATCGTTGGATCAATTCCGATCCCTTTCTCGGTTTTGCTGGATCATCGGAAAGCCCATCGCGCACGTCCAAGTCCAATTCAACGGAAGAAACCACTTCGCCCGGATAAGTCTTTTCAGGCTTGATGCCCGTCTTGTGCATTTTCGGCGTGCCGAGTCGGTCGGGAAACATTTCGACCAACTCCCTGGCGACGTGCTTCAATCCACCTTCAGCCAGTGACAAGCCCTGGATAAACCAAATCAGGTTTCGCTTTATCGCTGGGATCAACACTGCGGCCCGCGCCGACACCGCCACGCCGCTGATGCCGCGCAATTCGGCAAACTCGATGCTGCTCATGTAGCGTTCTTGCGAAAGTGGGCCGGCTGTCTTTTCGTGGCGCGTGCTCATCGTGTCTCCTGTGCCTCGGCGAATTCGTGGTAGTTCGGAGCGCCTTTGGCGGTGTTGTGTTTGCCCAAGATCGTCGCGTCAATTTTCTCCTTCAGATGCGCGCAAACGGATTCAAAGTTTTCGGAAGCGTAAATGTCGCCGCCGATTTGTGACTGTATGATTTTGCGCGTGACGCCAAAGGAAATTGCGCCGGAAAGATTCTGGCCGAAGGATTTGCCGGCCTTGCGAAATTTGGTCAACTGGGTAATGAGATAATCCACATACTCAATCCTGTCATCGCCGGACGGCTTCAAGTGATAGATGAATTGTCCGTCTTTTTGGATGAGCGACTTTGCTGGCAATGCCTCTGATTTTTCCGGGCCGATTTCAACTTCGCCTCGCGTCCGGCGCGGTGCATCACCGAGCAATTCCAGCGCTCGGCGGCTTTGTTCATCATCGCCAACCATCACTGAAGGAATATCCAGCCGCCGAGCCTTGTTTTTGTTTGCGGTCGTGCGCCGCCGGCTTTCATCCGTGCGGGCGGCAAAGGCCGATTTGCGGGTATTGATTTGATAGCCGAGCAAGTCGCCTTTGGCATCAGCCAGCAATTGGCGTTGAGGCAGTGGGAATTTTGCCTTGACGACGTTGAAGCGAGTTCTCATGTGCGACGCGTGGCCTTCGATCCGGGCCAGCTCGCGGCCCAGCGTGCCGGATTCCGGCGCAACCAAACTTTCCAGCGCGCTCGGATTTTCTGACCGTGCCACGCAAATCGGATTCGTCCGGTCGGAATTGGTGACAACGATGGATTCAGTATTTTCCGGGTCAAACCATGCCAGGACTTCGCGGCCAACCAGGTGCGCGATTTCCTTCCCGCGATAATTGAATTTCTGTTTGCCGATCTGGATCGTGACGCCGTTGAGCGTGACATGCGACAAGCGCTTATCGTTGGCGAGCAAGTAACGCATGGCAGCGTTGAATTGCATCGGTGGATCGTCTTGGTTC
The DNA here is from genome assembly GCA_003152145.1 of Limisphaerales bacterium. Next base: position 15,746 of record PLZL01000147.1, on the reverse strand, counting down.
ACGTGAGCCTCGAAAGCCTGTTCAGGTGACAACCCGGCGAGAATGTTGCCTTGCTGCGCTTCGGCATTGTATTGATTCACAAGTTGTCCAAGGCGGCGGTTCCATTGGTCCAGCGAATAAAAGTATTTTCCCGGATGAACTTTCCGCGCTTCGACTTCAGCCATTTGTTTGCGCAACGATTCCGGCGCGTCGCGGCGTTCATCACGGCCGCAATAACCCGGCTCGGCCTCCGCGATGTCCTGAAACATTCCGCCGACGCGCTCAACGGCCTTTGTGCGCGGACGGATGGCATGAATGAACTTGATGCCAAACTCGCGCAAGCCCTGGCTGATCTCGGTGAAGTCAAACGGATCGGTTTTGCCTTTCAACAGAGTAGCGCTTTTCCACAGTCCGCGCTCGAAATACAAAATCTCCGGCACACCGAATTCGCCAAAGACGTGAGTGCAAAGGCTGCGGATTGTCAGCGATGAATACGATTTGCGCGGCTCCAATGCCCAGCCCAAAATTCGGAGCGACCGGAAATCAATGAAGAGAATCACCTGGCCGCGCGTAAGTTGAAACCAGCCCTTGCCATCCGGCACATAAAAATAGGTGTTGAGCGTGAAATCGTCTCCGGAGATGCACTGCAAAGAGGAAATGCCGTCATAGCTGCGCGTGACGTGGCCCTTGATTGAATCGAAGGCGCGCGGGCCTCGATGCATCACCGTCAAGATTTCCGCTTCCGACGCTACGGACTCCATTACAGACGCCGGCACATGGGATTTGTTCTGCGCGCGTCCGGCGTAGCGGTCCACCACGGCCGGCGAGAATCCTTTGCGCAACAATTCGCGCCAGGCTGGCGCGATGTCGCCGCGCTTGCCGTAACGCCCCTGCATAATGGAAGCAATCAACAAATCCCGGTCATCATCCGGCAATACAAAAGGCATCCCATTCGCTTCGCGTCCGTCGCGCAGCGCCTTCACGTCGCCGTTGGCCTTGTTCAATGCTTCAAGTTTGCGATTGAACGCTTTCAGCAACGCATCGCGCGACGCGGCCAAAAATGAGGCGCGTGCAAAAAGGAATTGACGCACGCCGCGCGCGGCTGATTTTTCCGGCGCGCCGGCATTCACCAGCGCCGTGAATTTTTCCAGCGCGAGTGTCCACACGCCGGCGCATTCAGCTTTGTTTGGCGCGTGCGGGTTGGTGCATCCGGCGATGAAACTTTCAATCTCGGCAAAATCAGCGGCGAGAGCTTCCGATACGGCAGCGGCCGGCGCTTCCTTTCGCTTCAGCCGATCCGGCGAATAAATTTCCAGCCGGTTCCAATCCTCGGCGCCGCTGTCACGGCGCAAAGTGCGAGAGAATAATTCGCGCCAGTAACGCGCAGTGATCCGATTTCCCAAAACCCGCTGATAATCCGCCAAGCCCCGGCTTTCAAGTTCTGACGTGGACAAATTCGGATCGTGCTGCTGAATCAACCACGGCTTAAGCGCGTCGCGGAGTTTTGTCGCCGCTTGAATGTTGGCATCAGAAACTTTGTCCAGCGGAATCGTCGGCTGCCATTGCTGGCGCGGCATCGAAAGCAACGCTTCAATCGTGCGGCAGTGTTGCAGCGCGGCCTCGGCAGCCAGGCGCTCACGCATCGGCCCCGGCAATTGCTCTACCGTCCACGCGGCAGCCTCATTGCCGACGACGATCCGCACAGCAGCCGGACTCACATCGCGCAACTGTCGGCGAACCGCCTGCGGCGTCCTGCCCAGCGCGGCGGCGATTTGTGACGCCGTGAAGGCAGCCTTCACGCCATCGGAATTCGCCGGATAAGATGTAAGCGTGTCGGACATGGGTCACTAAGGGCCGTGATGGGAGAGTTGGGATTGGATTTCCGCGATTTTCCGTTTTGCATCGGCCATGTCAGCCTTTAATTGTTTGGCGTCAAGACCGGCAAGTGCGGCGACCAGTTCCTGAATTGCGGCCGGGACTGATTGCCATTCGGCAATTGCCTGCGCGGCTTTGCTGATTAATTCAGGCGAAGGATTTGCAGACCGCTCAAAGCTCTCGATAGCGCCAACGTCCGCCTTGGCTTGTTTCGTCTGTCGGGTTGTTTCCTGACTCTCAACCGTCTTCTCCTTGATCTGCATCGTCTGCTCTTCGATGGGGCGCGTCCCTGACTGCGTGGCTTTTTCCTGGTCAATCTGCCGCTGTTGCTCCGCCGCGAACGCCGCATTTTCCTCCGCGCGTTTTTCGGCCCGTTCAGCGGCCTTCTTGTCGTGTTGCAGCTTCGCGGCGGCTTGAGGCGTTTGCGTGGCGGCGAATTCTTTATCCTGTTCGCGGAGCGCGCTCAATTTTGCCGCTGCCTTGTCGGCAACCGCTTGCAAGTTGGCGATTTGCTGGGCGTCCATTGCTGGTGTGGTCATGCCGATGCCCCGCTCGGCCATGTTCCATTTCTTCTGCGATTCAACCGTGGCATTTGCCTTGTCCAGTTCCGCTTGGGCGGCCTTTTCCTTTTCCGCCTGTTCTTTTGGATCAACTTTTACAGCGACCGCGTGCGCCTCTTCGGCGGTCACACGGGCGGTGGCCCCGGTCGCGGCGTAATCAAACCCGGTTTGGCTTTGCCTCGCCTTGTCCGCCGCCGCCTGGCGCGTTGCCAAGTCCTTGTGCTGCGCGGCTTCTTTGTCTTTTTGAGATTTTTCGAGATAATCTTTTTCCGTCTTGGCGCGCCGTTCGGCGGCCTGCTCGGGCGTGATTTTGCCCGTGGCCTCGTCCTGCTGAATCCGCGCGATCTCCAGTTCCTTTTGCGCGCTGGTGAGTGCCGCCTGGGCGCGTTCGAGGGCCTGCAATGTCTTGATCTGGCCTTCCAGTTCAGTTTTGGCGGACTTGGAATTGTCTTCGATGTTCTTCAGGCCGTCGGCGAACTGCTGCGCGGAGGCAGCGGCGTTGGTGAAGACAGCGAGGCGCGACTGGATGGCGTCGAGGAAATCGGCATTGGCGCCGGCCTTGGCCTGCTCGTCCAGTGCCGCGTTCTGGGCCTTGATGAGCGAGGTGACCTCGGCGATGCCGGCGGCCAGCAGGATGATCGGCCCGAGTGGCCCGGCGAACGCGGCGTGCAGGGCCATGCCAAGGCCGGGAACAATTTTGTTTAGTTCGGTAAAGAGGACAAATTGCGCGCGCACATACGCGGTGGATTTCTCCTGGATCAAGCCGGCGGCCTCGGTTTTCTTGCCGAGATCGGCGGTGGATTCCGCGTATTTGCCCAGGGCCTGCTGGGTGGCGGCGGCCTGTTCGCGGGTGAGGGTGAATCCCGTCGTGTCCGCGATGGTCTTGATCAGGATCTCGAGCTGGGATTGATTGTCGGCGGCCATAGGTCAGATTCTTGAGGGTTGGACGGCGAAATTAAGAAATGGGGTTTCCGGGGCTTCATCGTCCGCAAAACACACGCGCCACAATGCCATTAAGACCCCTTTAATCGCCCGCGTGGTGCGTCGGCGACCGGACTGCGCCTGTCGGCGCGGCAAACACTCTGTTCGCGCGTCCTGGCCAAATCGCCACGGAACAAATGTGTGCATTTTGCCGCAAGTCGTTTTCATAGCAGCCTCCCCTTCAGAAACGCCTCGAAGCTCCCGCGCGTAACGATTGGTGATCCGCCGTGCCCGGGGTGCGATTTCTTCACCAAAACAAAATAGCCCGCCAAAATCAGGCTTGCGACGTGGCCTTCGTCACAGTTCAAAGCCCGCTGAATCTCCAAGCCCCGCACAAAAAGTTTGTCGTGCTTCACAACCAGCCGGAAAATTTGCGGCCATTCCAACACCAGCGTTTTGTTTCCGCCAGTCTGCTGGTAGTGCTCGACGCTTTTGGTCAAAAGACGCAAACAGACGCGGGCGGATTTGTTAGTCGAGATGTTGAAACCGATGAGCTTCCCTTCGTCGAGCAGCGCGCGAACTTTATCCGCGTCCAAGTCCAGGTCGCGCATTACGGCGTTGAGGTCGCCCATTGGGCGCGTCGGGTTCGTTGTGGAATTGTTGATCATCAGATTTGAAAATCAGTTTCTCGTTTCACGCGACGGCGTGGCGGCCGCGCTGGAAATCGTTTGCGGATTTCGGCGATGAACTTCTGCTGTAGCGCATCCGCATTTGCTTGCGCCGTTTCCATCGCCTTCTGTTGCGCGCGCAACAGGTAAAAATTTGCCGCGGGGAACGAATACCTAAGCTGGCCGTATGTTATTTTCAATGGTTTGCCCGCCCGCCGGCCCGGTCCGAAATTGCCGCCGCGCTTGGCGAACTCCCGCCATGCCTCCTGCATGGATGGCTGCGGGCGGCTGGTGATAAAATTCACGAAGCGGATCAGAATGGGCGCGGTGAAAACCGAGCGGCGCGGCGTGTATCGCGGCAGCAAAGCGGCGGCAACCTGGCCGCCGCGTTTCCAAACTCCAAAATGTCGGCGAAGTGTCTGCGCGGAAAGTTGCAACAGGCGCTCCGAATCGGATTTGAGTTTGCGTCCATTGTAGCGGCGTGCCGTGCGCCGGATGTATTTGGAAATTTTTTCGCCACGCGCGGCAGCGGCCTGGACACAGAGGCAGGCCCGGTGGATTTTCCTTGCTCGTTCCATCTGCCAAGCTGGGATTGATTTTGAAGCGGGGAGGATTTCTTTCATGGCTTCAGTTGGGATTAAAAGGGCGGAGAGCCTGGATGGATCAGGCCCTCCGCTTTGCGAAACCAGCTCAATCCTCCGATGTGCTGGAAAAAGCCCTTGGAAAAATTGGCGGCGGACCGGAAGAAACTGGCAGCCGATCCGCTGCGACGCGGCACAACAATGCTCTGACTATGAAGATGACCAACGCCGTCGAGCACAAAACCGCCGCGCGAAATGTTTGAGGCATCATTCATACTTTTAGCGAAACGAACGCCGATACTCATCAAGGAGGTGTGGCCTGCTAGAGGCAACGAAATTAACGGCTTCATCAAATGATGTTCCGTTTGCTTGCGCGGTCTGGACTTCCTTCACGAAATCCATCTGCCCGGAATCAGCGGCAGCGGCGGTAAGGCGTCTTTTCTCGGCCTGATGAAGGCTCGCGCAGAATTGCTGATACAGCGGATAATTTTTGCCCGCGAGAATAATTTGCGCTTCCTGCTCACTGAAACCTTTTGCCGTGGCAAGAGCTCTGGCTTGCACGAGGAACGGATGATTCTTCAACGCCAGCACTGTTGTTGAACCCCGCATGGCGTATGCCTTGGCCATCTCAACGGATGGCTTAAACGGCGTGCTACCTGAGGTCACCCCGCGCATCATGAAGGCATATTGTTCGGCAAGGGTGGGGTGCTCGCGCGAAATTTCCTGCACCGCCCGCTCAACCGGGATTTTTTTCTGCGCGGCGCGGGTCATTACGAGATTGAAAAAACTTCCCGGCGGTTCGGTGGCGGGATCATTTTGCACCGCGCCACTCGCATCATTGGCTTGCACCTTGGCTATGGATTTGAACGCGGGTTTATTTACGAGGCCTCCAAGATTCTCATTGATTCCAACCGGCTCGCCGGTGTTCTCGTCGAAATCCCATTGCGGACTGAAGCGGTCAAATTCATCGTCGAGGATCGCCGACTTGGCCTTGCCCGTCCAGGGGCCAATGAGCCGGATGCCGCCCGTCTTGGGATCGTTACCACCCCATTCGATGCGTTTGGGCCGGCTGGAAGCTGCGCGGTCTTCGTGGTTGTAATCCGTGAACGGCCTGTCGCCGTCGCCGGCCTGCGCGCGGGAAATCATTTTTTGCAATTGCGCGTTGAATAGTTCGGCATGCTTCGCCTTGACGGTGAATTTCAATCGGCGCGGCTGGCCAGACACCCAGCACATGATATCCTGCTCTCCGGGCGGCATCCACTGAATGTTGTAATCACCATCGGGTGCATCGACCGGCTGTAGCGGCCCATCGGCCGATATACCGGAGATGGCTGTGGCGAGCGCGGTGTGGGGTGTGGCCTGTTCAAGCGCAAGGGGAAGCATAATTTTTATGGAAATTGAAATTTAGAAAGAGGTCTGCTCCGGAGCAAAATTCAACCCCGGAGCAGCGCATGACGTGACCGAACATAATGGGCAAAACGCCCGCTAAAATGGTTGCGTTATTCAACATGTTCAAGCCTGGCAATGGCATCTTCAGCGCGCGAAATCACCGATTTCGCATCAACAAGTTTGTTGATTTGCAGAGACGAAAACCGCGCATTCAAAAATTCCAAAGCTCTGACGGTCTTGGCGTTGTTGGTGATCTCTAGCGCGAACTTTTCGATCAAATAGCCATCAGTAATTAGCGTTTCCAGAAAAGCCTGGACGGTTGCCTCAATCCGCCGGAATTCTTTTCCGTGAGCCTTCGCAACCATTGGCGATATCGGCAGCAGGGAATTGCTCAACGTGGTGATGGCTCCGCTGAATTCCAGTGACAGAGACGACAGATCGTCGGGCAACACTTCGGCGCGGGCCTTGGCGATATTCAGGGCGTTGACGGATTTGGCATCGCCACCGGCAACGGTTGCCGTCAACGTTTGGATCTTGGTCTGCAATTCCTGCTGTTCGGCCTCCAGTCCCTGTCGGCGCTCGGCAATCTTGCTGACGTTATCCAGGGCAATTTGAACGGACTCTAAGTTTGGATTCATGGTTTTATCGTGTTGTTTTGATTTCGGTTTATGGTGCGTTGCGGCGGTTGCGCTTCCTTGCTCGGTAAAGAGCGAGCAGCGGTGATTTGCGCTCGCCCTTGATGACGCGACGAAGGTGTGAATACGTCACCGAAAGTTCATGCGCCGCCTCCGTGAGTCCGGGGCGTCGCCGATACTGTCGTCGTTGGCATTTGGCAGCCATTTTCGGTAATTTACCACTTTACGGAATATTGTAAAGACTTATTTTTCCCCCGTATTGTGCTAGAATTATCGGCGCATGGTAGCTGAACGTGAAAAGTTGATCGGAGCTAGGCTGCGGGCGTTTCGAGAAACGCTTCAAATTCCACGATCAAAATTTGCTGTGGCGGTCGGCTTTGGGAGTGAGCGCATTGCCAGCTATGAAGCGGGGCGTGCGCCGTTGCCCTATGAAGTCTTTCGAGCAATTTCCAAGCGTTATCACGTAAGTCCGCTGTGGCTGGCAACGCAAGTTAATTCCCCCAAATTTCCAAACGTATTTGACGATTCGGATTTCATCAATCTAGTGCGGCCCCGCGCCTTATTCAGCGAGGTTTACGATAAACACATCATGCCTAAAATGCGCGTCTTGCAAAGCGAGGCTAGCCACAAATTTAGCAGACAAAGAAAAGCCCTGGATTTGATTCCGAACATTCTGAACGATGAGTCAGTTCCCATTTTCGAGCGGCGAAAATGGGCCGTTGCACTGGAGGGCTTGATGAAAAAGCAGCTTCGGACAATGCGGAGGGACGTTAAATTTCGGAAAAAAGCCAGTGACTTGTTTGCGAACCCTTTACTGCCGGAAGAGAAATCGGAAACCATGTCAATTTCAAGTAAATCTGTGCTTGACAATGCAGAGCTGCTTTCGCATACTGCCGGCGTGCAAAATGAAATCCGTGATCTGAAGGGGCTGATTGCGCGCCTGAAAAAAGTCACCGTGCCGCGTGGAGCAAAGGCCGCGCTGGCGCGGGAATTCAAGGTGACTCGCCAGGCGGTGAATCAGTGGCTTTCTGGTGAAAGCAATCCTTCGGCGGATATTGCCATCCGGCTTCAGTATTGGAAACCAAAGCTGCCGGAAAAATAAAAATGCCCTGGCTGTGCGTGAACACCGCCAGAGCGCAGACCCAAATGAAAGGCATCTATGAAAACACCAACAAATCGAGTCCTTCAACACCGTAGCGCGGCACGCACGTCGCCGCAAGTCAAAACCTCCCGTAACCATCAGCCGGAGAATGTCCGCATCCTCATCAGTGAAGTCAAGGGCGAGCCGGCGGCAGATTTTGAAATTCCATTGGCCGCATACCAAGCCATGCTGCGCGACGTTGTGCGCGCGGGTATCAGCGTGCGGCAGTGGATAGAAAACGCCGTCAGGGACAAAATCGGACGCAGCAAGCCCGCTGAAAATCCGCCCGCAATCATCAGGCTGAATGAAGTGCCGGAGGATACGCGCGACCAGGCGCTGGCCGCGTGTGATGAGCTGGAGAAATGCGCGTCGGCGGCCGTTGCGCTGGCCGTTATGCAAGCCCGCCAGATAAAGTTTTGCACGGATTGTTTTGCCGGCTGGGAGGATTTGGAGATGGTATTATTCCAAGCCGGAAATCTTGAACTGCCGCGGCTTTTGGCGGAAAATTTCCGGCGTGATTTTTCCGCCTGGCGCGACGAGATGACAGGAACGGCCAACGAAGTCCAAGGCCCCTGCCGTGTGTCAAACAATATCGAAAACGGCGTCAATGCGCTGGCGCACTTGATTGATCTGCAAGGCACCGACATCAGCGTCCGCAATGACAATAGTGCATTTGCTGCATCGTTTATTATCAAGTCCAGTTTGGAGTTGGCCTTCGACAGGGCGTGGAAAGCCGCTCACAAAACCAAGACGACCGCGCGTGTTTTGCCTCCTGAAAAAATTCCCCAAGCGGCCTGAACCAAACCACAACCGCGCCGACTGGCTCGCGCTGGCCGGCGCAAAACGAAAATCTGACTTATGACACCTGAAGAAAATGCACGCGTCATCAAATTGGAAAACACCGTCTCCTTGCTCATCAGTCTAAACAATTTGGCGTTGCAGCAACTTTCCTCCGTTAACGAAATCAGCCTTGTAATGGCCAGTTGGATCAAATCCGGGGAGAATTTTAATTCAGAGTTGTTCCAAACTGTCGTCAACGATGAACTCCGGCAGTTTCTGTCGAAACAGCAGTCGTTGATGAGTTTCAAAAGCGACCAATGTAATACAGCGATCCGAAATTCGACCATTGGTTGCAATAATCTCATTGCCGTTGCAAACAGAGCGTTGGAAGCGGCAAAATCAGGACTACTCCCCGGGCTAAACCCAATTCCAATAATAAATCTCCCCAGTGAATTCTCTGGCCAGTGCGATTCCGGCACGCCGCCGGCGTCTTAAATGCACCGCTGATCCACCACACGCCGGCCAGTGGTTGGCCGGCGTTTTTTGTTGAACGGAACTTTCCCGCCGCAGTCCAAGTCAACATCTGGCCAAGAAATCGTGGAGGAAGTTTGACTTTTTCTCCCGCTTTGCTAAATTTAAGGGCACAATCTGCCCACATACCACCCCTAAAAAGGAGTGGCGCGGCGGTTGATTTTGTGCCTATTATGGGAATGTTGTGGATGCGGCCTGGTTGAAATTGAACGCAAACGGGCGCATGGTGTCATCGGAAATGAAAGGCAAATTTGTGGCAAGCCCACTTGAAAAAGAATTTGAGTATTATCTCGACCACCAAGGGGAATTGGTCAAGAAATACGGCGGGAAATTTATTGTCATCAAGGACTGCAAGGTGATCGGGGCTTACGAGAGCGAGCTTGAGGCTTTGAGCGAAACTTGTAAAGAACACACGCTTGGAACATTCCTAGTTCAGAAATGCGAACCGGGTAGTGAAAACTACACCCAGTCGTTTCATTCACGGGTGTCTTTTGCTTAAATGCAACAAGGACATGCGTTCACAATGCAGGCGAGCGGACTTTTGCCTGTGTTGCGGACGACGGTGGAAATCGCCGCAGCTTTTGACCCAAACACAACGCATTACCCTCCCCCCTTAAGACCATATCAAGCAATCTGGGATACTGGAGCAACGGGAACAGTTATTACCGAAAAGGTCATTTTCGAGTGCGGATTGAAGCCCATTGGAATGACAAAAGCACACGGCGTGGATGGAGAATATAATACCGACGTTTATCTGATTAACATTAGGCTTCCGAACGGCGTGGGTTTTAGCGCTGCGAGAGTGACGCGGGGCAAATTACGCGGTGACGATGTTTTGGTGGGAATGGACATAATCATCCGTGGGGATTTTGCGGTAACAAATTTTGACAACAAAACATGCTTTAGTTTTCGTTGTCCGTCACTACAACGAATTGATTTTACTGGCGCAGCACCAAAGCCGCCGGGAAGCGTCCCTAAAGCCGGAAGAAACGATCCCTGTCCGTGTGGGAGCGGGAAGAAATACAAACGTTGCTGCGGGAAATAACAGATTTTAAGATTCGCGCCATCAATGGCTTTCTCTGCGAGGACCAGACTGGCGGCAAAACCTTCAAGTTCAGTCCAAATTCTGGACTGAACGGATTTCGGGGTTCAGAATTCCGTTAGTTCCATTAAATGGAGCCAACTCCCCAGCAACAATCCGGCAACCCACGACCGAAATCTTTCGGCGGTGGCGACGGCAAACCGATGGAATATTTTTCAACATCAACGGGCCGGCGTCGCTGTCCGGCCCGACAATTTCCAGCGGCGGCCGGCGTCACCTTGGCAGTGGCGGCGCGATTTTGTGCGAGGTTAATGGCGGCTTAACCGGCCATCGTTGGCGGCTTAAACCGGCATCAACGAGCGTTTGTAGCCATGATTCCATCGGCGCGGCGCGGCCTGAAAACTGGCTTGAGGCAGGTTCTACGTTCCACCCCCTTTGATTCACGGTGATTTTGTCCGGCTTTGAGTTCCAACCGTTGATTATCAGAAGCTTGTGTTTGGAACTTGGAAACCGGACACGCTGAAGAAAACCGGACATTCTTTCCTGCTGAAAACCCTCTCAAAGCCCTTTGTTTCCGCCTGTTTCCGCCTAAATCCGTCTAATTCCGTCATTCCGGACATCATTGCCGTGGCTCTTCAGATTCTATTGAGGATGGTGCGCGATACAGGGTTCGAACCTGTGACCCCTACAGTGTCAATGTAGTGCTCTACCACTGAGCTAACCGCGCAATGAGTCGACAGTTTAAATTAGAATTTGTCCGCGTGGCAAGATTTTTTGGCATGCACGGAACAACGCCTTCAGTTTAATGAATGAGAATGGCGGCGTCGCGGTTGGGATGGGCGGCGTTGCCTTTGAATCCAGTCAGACGCAACCCGGTCACGCTTTCGGTTTCGAGCGCGCCGCCGAAATAGTCCGGCAAATTCCGTCCCCAAGTGATGGAGCAATCATCCAAAGTAACATCATCGGCGCAGCGAATGCTGAAACCGGGAGTATCGTGCGTTTCAATCGGATCGAGCACCTTGGTTGGACGATTGTCAAAGAGACCGCCTTTGTATTTCGTCCAGCGATCCAGCTTCACACGCACGTTTTCCAAACTCACATTTTGGATCCGGCTGGCGGCACTGCCGTTGATGCGAACGCTGTTCTCGGCGCGGCCGGTGACATTTTGAATTTGAATGTCGCGCATCGTTCCGAGCTTCGTCGTCGGCAAACGTGGGATGGCCGTGAGTGAAATCGCCTCGCCGCGCCCCCACCACGGATCGCTGTAATATCGCGAAGTGAATTGGATGTCGCGGAAAGTGATGTTGAAAACTTTGCCTTCGTCGCGAAGTTGAATCGTCAGGCCGCGGCTGCCGGAAAGAATATTGCACCGCTCGAACACAATGTCATGAATGTCGCCGGTGGTTTCCGTGCCGATTTTCAAGCCGGAATCCTGCGTTCGCAAAACACAGTCGTGGACGTGGATGTTGGCGCACGGGCCGAAGTCGCTCCTCTGCCGCGTGGTTTTGACTACGATGCAATCGTCGCCGCAAGTCAGATGACAATTGCGGATTTCCACGTCCTGGCAATGATCGGGATCAATGCCGTCGTCATTCGGCACGTCGAGCCGGTTGTTGACGGTCACGTTCTCCACGAGGACGTTTTTACAGCCAAGCATGTGCAATCCCCAGAATGGCGCGTCGCCAAACGAGATGTCGCGCACGACCAGATTGGTGCAGCCGGTGAGCACGAACATTTTTGGCCGCCATTCCTTGAACAGCCACCATTCGTTGGTGGTTTCATAACTGGTCATGAATGACAGCGAACGGCCGGAAATTTTTCCACTGCCGGTGATGCGGAGATTGGCCGCGTCAGAGGCGGTGATGACGCCATCGCTGGCGTAGTCCGACTGGTTGGTGCTGATGACCAGCTCGCCGTCGAGGTGGAAATCAATGCCGCTCTTCAATTCCAGAGTGGCGACCAGAAACTTGTGGCCGCGCGGAATCAAAACCTGTCCGCCGTTATTGGCCGCCGCGTCAATCGCGCGTTGAATCGCCGCCGTGTCGAGCGTCGCGCCGTCGCCGGCCGCGCCAAAATCGAGGACGTCGAAGGTTTTCGCCGCGAGGGGAAAATTCAGCGCGAGCAGCGCACAAAAGAGAAACAGCTTTACCATCGGAGCGCGAGTTGTCCCAACTCGCAGCGCGTTCGCACTGGCCATCCGCTGCGGATTGGGGACAATCCGCGCTCCGCCAAAAATGAGGACGCTGCCGAATGATTTTGTTTTCATAGAAAGTTATTTCACCGCCACATCCCAGACTTTCGCGCGACGCGATTTGCCCGCCGGACCTTCAACGTTCAGCACCACGACGTAGTGACCGGGGTTTTTGTAGGCGTGAATTGGGTTCTGTTCCGTCGAAGTTTCGCCATCGTCGAAATTCCATTTCCAGGAGGTGATTTTGCCGACGGACAAATCCTTGAACGCGACGAGCCGGCGGTCCATGTCCAGGACCGAAAACGACCATTGCGCCTCGATGGGCTTTTGGAATTGCGGCTCCAGCGGCATCAGCTTGCACGCGCACAGGTAATCGGCCTGGCCATACATCGTGTGGTGGCGCGACAGATTCCAGAAGCCGTTGTTGGTGCCGCCGGAGTTCACATCGTCATAATCAATCAGCGCGAACGACAGGCCGATGATTTTATTTTCCTTCAACACCGACTCGACCGCACGCTGCGGACCTTCCGCGCCGGCGTAATCGAATGGGGTGATCCAAAATTCCAAAACGTAATGGCCCGGCTGGCCCGGCTTGAAATCATATTTCTGCGCCGCGTTGGCGTAAGGCAGTTCCTTGACCCATTGCTCCGGCCCCCAGACCATGCACCAATCCTTGCCCTCCGCCGGCGTGAAGATGTGGTAATTCTGCGCGTGCGCGCCTTGCAGGGTGAGATAAGCTTCCCACTGGCTAAGATAATTTGTCGCCGGCATAAACTGTCCGATCAGCGGCCCGCCGGACAAATCGCCGTCCACCACGATTTCAAACGTGTCATTGTGCAATCCCGGCAGTGAGAAATCCCAGTAATCGTCGTCAGCTTCGTATAGAAAATACAGCCGGTTCAATCCTTTCACCCAGCCGGCGCGCACGTGAATCTTCGGTGACGACGGATCGTTCCACTGATGCTTGCCGTTGTCGTCCACCAACTGGTCGCTGCCGATGAGGTAGCTTTCGGGAACTATGTTCCAGTCGTTCGTGTCGCCGTCAATCGTCGGGATTTTGTCCGGCGGGAACTGGAAAATCTTGAAGACCTCATTGGTGCGGTCCAGAGCGGCGGCGGGAAGCGCCATCATGGTCAGACAGGCGCAAACCAAAAGCAATTGGCGAAATGGGCGGAACGTGTTCATCCAAAAATGACTCCACGATTGCGCAAAGGTGTCAACATTTATCGCTCGGACTGTTTCATCAATTGCATTCGCAGTTCAATTTCAACTTTGAAACTGCGCCGCAATTTCGCTAACTTGCTCCCATGTCACGCAGGACAGCATCGGGTTCGGGAAACGGTTTTGCCGACGTCATCGGTGTCGCGCTCCTGGCGGTCGCGCTCCTGCTGCTCGTGGCGCAATGGTCGTTCGACTGTCATGACATTTCATGGCTTGGCGACCCGCACAACAAATACACGCACAACTGGATCATGCTGCCCGGCGCGTATCTGGCGTGGGGTTCATTTTTACTGCTGGGAATCTCCGCTTATCTTCTGCCATTGGTGTTCGCGGCGTTCGGCACGGCATATCTTTTGAATTTTCCCGGCTACCTCCGCGAGCGTTCCCGCTGGTCGGTGTTGTGGTCGGTGATTTTATTGATTTCGCTCACCGGCCTCCTCTACCTCGCGGACAACGGCGGCTTGCGCGGAAGAATCCACGAAATCATCGGCGCTCAAAGCATCGGCGGACTGCTTGGCTACGCAACCTACGGCGAAATACACCGCCCGAATTACAGCCTGCAATACGGCTTTTCCCTGCTCGGCCCGATTGGCGCGACGATTGTTTATGGGGCGCTGGGTTTGATCAGCCTGCTGTTCCTGACTGATTTCCGGCTGGGTGAATGGATCCGCGGATTTTTTGCGGACAGAAAATCCGCCGATATTGAATCAGAACCGGACGAGGAGCGCGCACTGGATCGCCACGCCCGCGAACTCGAAAGACAGGCGAAGCAATTGCAGGAGCAGGTCGCCCGCTCCGGTCTCGGCGCAGATATGCAGCCCGTGCCCGAACCGACCGTCCGCGATTTGAGCGTGCCGCAATCCAAAGGGCCGCGCTTCCGCAAAACCACCTTGCCCGAACCGTCCAAGGAGGCTGCTCCAAGCGCCGTTGATGACGGCGAAAAAACTGCTCCGCGCGAAGTCGCCGCCGCCACCACCGAGGATATCCTCGGCAAAAAGGCGGAGGCCGAAAAGCCGGTTGAAGCCAAAACCGAAACGCCCATTGCCGAAACAGAAAGAACCGGGCCTGAAAAACCCGGCGAGCCGAAGACCGAACCGGCGGTTCACATCGCCGACGGCTCCGCACGCAAACCCCGGACGCCGAAAAAGCCGAGGCCGCTCACCGTGGCCTCGACGCCCATCATTGGCAACTACCAGTTGCCGCCGATGGATTTTCTCCAGCACCCGGACATGACCGTCAAGCCGACCGAGTCCAAGGAGGAACTCATGGCCAACGCGCGGCTCATGCAGCAGACGCTCGCGCAGTTCGACATCGAGGTTTCACTCGGCGACATCACCAAAGGCCCGACGATCACGCGTTACGAGTTGCATCCCGCGCCGGGCGTGAAATTGGAAAAAATCACCGCGCTCTCCAATAACATTGCCGCCGCGGTCAAAGCCGAGCGCATCCACATCCTCGCGCCCGTGCCGGGAAAAAGCTCTGTCGGCATCGAAGTGCCGAACCCGGTTACTTCCAAGGTCATCGTGCGCGACATGTTCGAGTCCGAGGAATGGCGCAACAGCAAGGCGAAGATTCCCATTGCGCTCGGCAAGGACGTTTATGGCCATCCCATCGTCGCCGACCTTTCGGAAATGCCGCACCTCCTCATCGCCGGCAGCACCGGCTCCGGCAAATCCGTTTGCATCAATGCGATCATCACGTCGCTGCTCTACAAATTCTCGCCCGACCAGCTCCGGTTCGTGATGATTGACCCGAAGATCGTCGAGTTGCAGCACTACAACAAGCTGCCGCATCTCGTCGTGCCGGTGGTGACCGATCCGAAGAAGGTCATTCTCGCGCTCCGCTGGGTCGTGAACGAAATGGAAAAGCGCTACCAGATTTTCGCGCGCGTCGGCGTCCGCAACATCGGCTCGTTCAACTCGCGGCCAAATAAAAAACTGGTTCCGCTGGAACCCGAATTGCCGCTCACGGCGAAGAAGGAGAAAGTCGAGCCGGGCGCGGAAGGATTTGCCGTCGAGGTGGACGAGGAAATTGTCGTGCCGCGCGAGGAGGACATCATCATCCCCGAAAAACTTTCCTATATCGTCGTCATCATTGATGAACTGGCCGACCTCATGCTCGTCGCGCCCGCCGACGTGGAAATGGCCATCGCGCGCATCACGCAAATGGCGCGCGCGGCAGGCATCCATTGCATTGTCGCCACGCAACGGCCGAGCGTGGACGTCATCACCG
>PLZL01000037.1 GCA_003152145.1 Limisphaerales bacterium | reverse complement strand
CGGGCTTGTTCTTCTTGAGCCACTGGCTCAATAACCGCCGGGCTATTTCCGGACGTTCGGAATAAACCTGCTCCTCCGTCAGCAAGGGCGGAATCACCGGCAGGTTGAAGGATTCTCCCGCTGAACTGAAACCGCCCACGAAACCGCCGCCCAGTCGGCGGTCGCTGTCCGCCGGCACGACAAAACCGATGCGCTGATAACCATACTCCGCCATTTTTTTCACGGCCATGAGCACGGCGCGCAGTTGATCCGCCGTTACCAGATGTGAGTCGGGCGAAGACACGGACAACCCAAATCGAATGATGGAAAACTTGCTCCAGTCAAAATCACTCCAGTCCGGCGTCGTGATGTGCGGCGGGATCAGCACCCCGCGAATGCCGCGCGTCAGCAGAATCTGCTCGAACCGTCTGGCCGAATAATCCGGTGTCCAACGGATCTCCTCCAAGTTGTAGCCAAATCGCTTGGCCGCTTCCAACGCGCCGCGCCAGTAAAGGTCGAATTCCCGGAGTTTCCGCAACTGCTCAGGCTGCTCCCAGTGGTTGATCCAGGCAATTGAACTGCGGATATCTGCGGGTGTGTTGGCCCGCCGATACGCCGCCAGGGCCGCCAAATGCGGGTCCGGCGTATAGCCCATTTCTTCGGCAATTTTTTTGACCTGTTCACGCCGCTTCTTTGAAATGCCCGGATGATTTCGCAACGCCAGGGATACCGTGGCATGAGACACGCCCAGTTTTTCAGCGATGTCATAAACAGTGACGCGTCGGGCAGGCATTGGACGAAATCTAGCTGAATCCAGCTGAGCATTCAAGCATGGTCTGCCCCAGTTGAGATTTGATTGAACCTTCGGCTCAAAAGTTCTGCCCCATTGATGCGCGCGGACGACAAAAGAAAAATGAGATTTCAAAAACTGCATTGACAAGATGAACGGAATTTCGATTCGTGGCAGCAGTTTTTTCCACTTCTTCGATCTTCGACTCATTTGCTTTCTTGATGGAATGGGAGTCCCGCGGCGTAGAGCCTCAATTCGCCGTTGATCTGCTCCACCAAGTCTGATTGTCCCGCCGTCCGGGCCAATTCCATTGCCTTTTGGCCGCTCCGCTGGGCGTCACCAAATCGCCCGGCCTCGGCGTAGGCGGCGGCGAGCGTGTGGAGAATGAACGGGTTCTCTCCGCCGGCAAGTTGATTCGCCTGTTAGGCCAGTTCCACCGCCTGATTACCGTTGCGCAGGGACGCCTGCGGGGCCGTCGCCAACACCCAAGCCAGGGTGTTTTGGACTTCCAAATAGCCGGGTTTGATTCGCAGCGTTTTTTGGTAATGGACAATCGCTTCGGCCACGTTTCCCTTTTGGAGCAGGGCATTTCCAAGATTGTTGTGGGCTTCCGCATAGTCGGGTTTGATTTGCAAGGCCTCCTGGCACTGAACAATCCTTTCGCCCGCTTTCCCTTGTTGGAGCAGAATCACGCCAAGGTTGTTGTGGGCCAGAAAGGACCTGGGATTCAGTCGGATGGTTGTTTGCCAGAGGGTTTCGACGTCGCGATACATTGCGCATTGCCTCCAGGTCAATACGCCGAGCGTCAGCAGCAGCGCTCCGCAAAACGCCGGCTTGAGGAATAAATATTTCTCTCTTAAAAATCCAAATGCCGTCGTGATTCCAGCCGCCGCCATCGCCAGCGGCCCGATGCTTGCGAGATATTGAAAATGATCGCCGACAAATGAATAGCGGAAGAAATAAACGTTGAAAAAGTCGAGCGTGGGAAACAGCGAAACCAGAAAATAGGCGAACGCGAAAAAAACCGGCCACATCCGGCGTCGCCGGTTTTGCCACAAAAGGAACAGGGTCACAACGATGGCCGCCACTGGCAGATAAGCCGCCGGGTGCAGCGCATCAATTGCCCAGCGCGGATAAATAAAAATCAACGGATGCGGCCATGGCAGCTTGCCGAGATAAAACCAGATGTCTTTGCCGGAAATCACGAGGCGTTCGGGCCAGGTCTGTGCCCATTCGGGTCCCATGGCCCCGGAATGAAATTTTTGTTCCCAAATCGTCCAGCCGCTGGCCGCCGTCGAGATCAGAAGAAAAGGAACAAGCCTGAAGCTGTTACGCCAGCGCCACCGGCCATCCATCCACCACCAGCACAGGCCAAGCACCACCGGCAGCATCACTGTGGAAGCCTTGCTTAAAATCGCCAGCAGGGCGCATAGCAACGCCAGCGCGTAATACCATTCGCTTCCTTTCCGATTGGCGAATACTCCAACAGCCCGCCATTTTAGGAAAAAAAAGATCGCCAGCAGGTAGAACAAACACGACTGCGTGTTTTTCAATTCCGTGATCCAGGCCGCCGACTCCACCTGCACCGGGTGCAATGCCCAAAGCGCCGCCCCCAGCCACGCGCCGCGCACCTGTAAACACAGCAGCACCCCGCCACAGCAAAATCGCGCACGCCGCGTGCATGACAACATTGACCAGATGATAGGGCAGCGGATGAAGGCTCCAGAGCACATGTTGCATCCAGAGACTGGTCAGCACCAGCGGATAATAGACCGCCGCGCCGCTCGTCCCGATCCCCTTAAAACCAACCGGGCCTACGATGCAGGGATTTATTGTGAGATGAATATCATCATCCCAGATGAATCCGGCGTGCCAGACCGGCTGGTAGGCAATAATTATGGCGAAAACCAAGATCAGACCGAAAATCCAATCACGTTTGCCACGTTTGCCGGAGACCGAGGCGCCCGGGTTGAAACGCGTGGCAGCGGCTTTTTCCGGTCTGGCTTTATTCTACGATCTTCCGCTCATTTGCCTTCCTGATGAAATGGGAATCTTGCGCGATGTTCGCGCATAAGGATAAAGGATATCATCTAGGCGCTGTATTTTTCCTTGATCCACGAATGCAGCACCGGAGTGTCGAAGCCACCGAAAATAGCTGAAGCAATTTTCATCGCGGAATTAAACCGCGAAGCACTCGGCCACGGTGTTTGATGCGCTTCGGGTATTTCACGTTTGCGCTTTCGGATTCAGCCGTTTCTTGTGTCGCGTTTGTGTCAGAACTGCCAGGAACCTCGATTTGTTGAGGATTATTGGCTCCAGAGGCAGGGCTCGGCTCTGCTATCACTCAATTCTATTGAGCTTTCAGCACATATCTACAACGACTTGCAACACATTTCAAGCAGTTCCTGCCACGTGATGAACGGTGCCTTTCACTATTTTCTTCTGACAGTTCTTCTGACAGTGTTAACTCGGATTTCCCAGATTAACTTCACACGACCATGTTATTGACTTACAATGAAGCCGCATAAACAAAGGCTGTCATCTATGTTGAAGCAAC
>PLZL01000088.1:8323-8770 GCA_003152145.1 Limisphaerales bacterium | reverse complement strand
TCGTAGGGCTGAGTATCGTCACTAAGACAATCAAGCCTCTGAAGCACCGGATAGATATGAATCTGATCCCGCCCTTTGAAACCGGGCCGGTGGCGGTGTGTCCGCAAGGACAGGTCTTGACGTGGTTGGGATTGGAAGCGCGCGATCAATTACACTGGTTCGGCGTCACCGCTACGGACCCGTTGTGCGCCCAGTGCTGGGAACAGAGCCGGTGCGCTCGGCAGTTTAGTTATGCGCCGGCGGCTCATGAAATTTTATTGGGTCAAATTCCACTGGCATCGCCCGTCGCGCAGAGGTTGCTGGAGAAGGTGCGTCCTTGGATTGAGCCGGCTCAATCATACGAGAAAAACCAACTGGGACTCAGTCGCCTGTTTCTCAACAGCCTTCAGTTCACGTGGGCCGTTTGCTTGCTGGCTGACGCCGTCGTGCTCTTGCGGGCGCACGCGA
>PLZL01000088.1:1101-8162 GCA_003152145.1 Limisphaerales bacterium | reverse complement strand
GGATTTTTACGGATTTGTCCCGGCATTGAAATGCCGGGCTATTGTCATCGCGTCGCTCCGCGACTTTCGCACCTGCGGCGCTGGCGGATTTGGGCAATCCTGTCAAAATGCCGCGCTTATTTTCCCTTATGTTTATTGGGGAAATGTCGCGCCCAAACCCCGGACAAGGAATGCCTGTAAATCACGCCCAGAACGATGACGGTCAGCACCGTGAGAATCAGGTAAAGGGCCGTGGGACCCAGCCACGCTTCGAGTATTTTCCACTTCTTCCCGAAAAAATATCCGATCAGGATGTAGGTGGTGGCAAAGGCCGCCGACCCGGTGAGGTTGTAAAAAAGATAAGTCCGCCACGGCATCTTCGCCATGCCGGCCAGCAAGTTGGCCGCGACTGGTGGAAACAGGGCGATGAACCGCGCGATAAAAACCGCCTTGGCGCCGTGACGTTTGAAAAATCGTTCGGGCCACTTCAGTCTTTTGTGCGTGAGATGAAGCCAGTGAACTTTTTCCAGGCCGCCATGCCCGAGACGGCGTCCCATCCCAAAGGCGCAGATCCCGCCGAGGAAACTGGCCACGGTTCCGGCCGCGATGGGCTGCCACAGCGGGTCGCCGGTTTTTCCCAGGACAAATCCGGCCCCCAAAAGGATCGTTTCTCCCGGCAATGGAAAACCGAGGTTGTTCAAAAAGACGACGATGAAGACGAGCACATACCCGTAATGCGGGATGTGGGGCAGCAAGGAATGCAGCCAGTGAAGCATGAACCTCTTTATCGCTGGAATTTGATTTTAGGCAAGAGCCAATTGCGCGGACCGTTGCAATTGCCAACTTCGCCATTTCCAAATTGGCCCAATCGTNNGGACGGGAATCCTCGCGGCCAGCGCCGTGGCCACCGGCGTTGCCTATCGGCGGCTCAATCATGTGGCCACGGGCGAAGTCGAGACCGCCCGGATTGAAGGGTTGACCACGGCGGTGACAAATGCCGCCACCGGCTTTCGCGTGGACGAGCCGGAGACCTCGCTTGAGAGCATCACCCACTACAATAATTTCTACGAGTTCTCGACCGGCAAGGGAGGCGTCGCGTCAGCGGCGGCCAATTTTGACACCAAAGGTTGGCAGGTGTCGGTCGAGGGTTTGGTGAACAAGCCCAAGGTCTTTGAACTCGACGATTTGTTGAAAATCAGTCCGCCGGAGGAACGCATTTACCGGATGCGCTGCGTCGAGGGGTGGTCCATGGTGATTCCGTGGGCGGGTTTTTCGTTGTCAAAACTACTCGACGCGGTCGAGCCGACCAGCAACGCGAAGTATGTCGCGTTTGAGACACTGCTGGATCCCAAGCGGATGCCGGGTCAGCGCAGCGACGTGCTGAACTGGCCGTATATCGATGGTTTGCGGATGGACGAGGCGATGCACCCGTTGACATTGCTGGCCAGCGGGATTTATGGCCGCGTGTTGCCGCCGCAGGACGGCGCTCCCATCCGGCTGGTCGCGCCGTGGAAATACGGTTTCAAGGGCATCAAATCCATTGTCAAAATCAAACTGGTTGCGACGCAACCGCGCACTTCCTGGAGCGAATACGCCCCGAACGAATACGGCTTTTACGCCAACGTGAATCCGCATGTGGATCATCCGCGCTGGAGCCAGGTCACGGAGCAGCGCATCGGCGAATCGGGCCGGCGTCCCACGCTGATGTTCAACGGCTACGAGGAACAAGTCGGCCATTTATATGCCGGGATGGATTTGCGCGCGAATTTCTGACCAGTCGACATGAAAGAAAACGACATCCGCTTCCTCAAGCTTCTGATTCTCGTCAATGGCGCGGTGCCGCTTGTCTTGCTGGGCTGGGCCGCGAAGCACCATCAGCTCGGCGCCAACCCGCAGAATTTCGCCATCCTCACCACGGGCATGATGACGCTGATTTTTCTGGTGCTGACGATGGCGGTGACACCAGCGCGCAAGCTCACTGGCTGGAACTGGCTGATCCAATTCCGTCGGATGCTCGGCCTTTACGCCTTCTTTTACGCCTGCGTGCATTTCCAGTTGTTCTTCAGTCTGGACCGGGAATTCAGCATTTCCAGCACCTTGTCGGAAATGGTGAAGCACAAATACCACATCATCGGCAGCATCGCACTGCTCGCCATGGTGCCGCTGACCCTCACCTCCACCAACGCGATGATCAAATGGATGGGCGGCAAACGCTGGCGGGCGCTGCACCGGCTTGCCTACGTGGCCGCGATCTGCGGTGTGATTCATTATTACATGCAGGTGAAGGCCGATGTGCGGCAGCCGCTGGTGTTCGCGGCGGTGCTGACCGTCTTGCTCGGCTGGCGACTGGTGGTTTACTGGCAGCGTCCCAAGCCCGCGCCGGGGGCGGCTCCTGCGGTTAAGCAATAGGACTCAAATGGCGAAGTCGGTGTATTCGGGCGTGACGGCCTCGGTGGGCGGGGAGAGCATTCCGGCGGCGACGGTCGTGTTCGTGCCCTGTTCAATCAAAATGAACGAGCCGGTGAGATGGTTCGTGGTGTAACCGTCGAACACGAGCGGCTTGGCGGTCTTGATGCGGATGCCGCCGATGTCGTTGATGGCCAGCGCGGATGGGTCGGGTTCCGGTTCGAGCGTGGTCATGTTGATCCGGCTTTCCAGTTTGGTGACGATGGCCTGGACGGTCTGCGTGGCGTGCTTGAGGAAATATTTTTTGCCGGGCTGCAACGGCCGGGCATGCATCCAGCAGACTTGCGCGTGTAATTCCGAACTGCGACCGGGAAGATTTTCCAGACCGACAATCATGTCGCCGCGGCTGATGTCAATGTCGTGTTCCAAGCGGATGGTCACGGATTGCGGGCAGAAGGCCTCGTCGAGCGAGGTGTCGTAACTCCAGATGTCCTTCACGCGGGTCTTGATGCCCGCGGGGAGCACGACGATTTCCTGTCCCTTGCGCACGATGCCGCTGGCGATCTGGCCGCTCAAGCCGCGGAAGTCGTGCAGTTGCCGGTCGGTGGGATTGTTGGGGCGATTAACCCATTGGATAGGAAAGCGGAGCGTGGCCAGATTGCGGTCGCTGGCGATGTGAACGGTTTCCAGGTGCGCAAGCAACGTGGGACCTTCAAACCACGGTGTGCGCCTGGAGGATTCGACGACGTTGTCGCCTTCCAGCGCGCTGATGGGAATGAACTTCACGTCGCGGAACACGTCGAGTTTGGGAATGAAGTCCTCGATTTCGTCGCGGATTTCCCAATAACGATCTTCGCTCCAGTCCACCAAGTCCATTTTGTTGACGGCGATGACAAGATGCGGAATGCCCAGCAGCGCCGCGATGAAGGTGTGCCGCCGCGTTTGCTCAATGACGCCCTGCCGCGCGTCCACAAGCACGACGGACAGGTTCGCGGTCGAGGCGCCCGAGACCATGTTGCGCGTATATTGGACGTGACCCGGCGTGTCCGCGACGATGAACTTGCGCTTGGGGGTGGCAAAGTAGCGGTAGGCGACGTCAATCGTGATGCCTTGTTCGCGTTCGGCGCGCAGGCCGTCGGTGAGATTGGCTAGATTGATTTGTCCGCCGCCGGTGATGTCGGCGGAACGTTCGAGCGCCTCAAGCTGGTCTTCCATCAGCGACTTGGAATCGTAAAGCAATCGCCCGATGAGCGTGGACTTGCCGTCGTCAACACTACCGCAGGTGTTGAAGCGGAGAATTTCGATTGGATGTTGGGTGTGGGGCATGAAAATTATGGAGCGTGCTTCGCCAGAACCTTTTTCAGTCCGCTGCTGGCAGTAAAAATGGCTGCCGGAACTTTTTCCTTCACCTTGGAAATGTCCTCATCAGTTCCATCCACAAAAATAAAGGGCATTTCGCGAAAGCTCTTGGCATTGCGCAATGCTCGTCCGACTTCCCGGCTATGCACGGCTTTTTTGGCGATGTCCAAAACGACAACATCCGGGCCAAACGCCTTGAGATTCCAGCAACCGCGCGAGCCTTCTTCAAATTCCATCTCCACCTGCCAGCCTTCAGCAGCCAGTTCAGCCGCGAGAGCTTTCGCGCCTGTTTTTTCCCAAAGGAACAAAAATAATTTACCTTTGGCTTTGGGCATAAATCAAAAATATCCTGCCTTCTTGCGGTCTTCCATCGCGGCCTCGCTGGCCTTGTCATCGGCGCGGGAGCCGCGCTCGGTCACGCGCGCGGCGGCGATTTCGGCGATGATGTCGTTCACGGAATCCGCCGGCGATTCGACCATGCCGGTGCTGATGATATCGCCGATGGTGCGGACACGCACGACAAGCTCCTGCACTTTTTCTCTCGGCTTGGGCGGCAGTAAATCGGTCACGGGCAGCCATTGGCTGTGGCGGCGGACGCACTTGCGCGTGTGGCTGAAATAAATCGTCGGCACTTCGAGTTTTTCTTTTTTGATATATTCCCACACGTCCATCTCCGTCCAGTTTGAGAGCGGAAACACGCGCATGTGTTCGCCGGGATTNNACGCGGGCGTTGTAAAGGTTCCAGATTTCCGGGCGCTGGTTTTTTGGGTCCCACTGGCCGAAGCTGTCGCGGAAACTGAAGAAACGTTCCTTGGCGCGCGCCTTTTCCTCATCACGCCGAGCACCGCCAATCAGACAATCAAAACGGAATTCCTCAACGGCGGCCAGCAGCGTTGGAATCTGCAATTGATTTCGGCTGATTTCGCCTGGCCGCGGCATTGCAATGCCGTTGGCGATGGCGTCCTCGACCTTGCGGACGATGAGCTTGGCGCCGAGTTCCTTCGCGCGGTGGTCCCGGAATTCGTTCAGTTCTGGAAAATGATGGCCGGTGTCCACATTAAGCAGCGGCATCGGGATGTCCGACGGCCGGAATGCCTTTTCCGCGAGTCGCAAGAGGCAGATGGAATCCTTGCCGCCGGAGAACAGGATGGCCGGGCGCTCGAACTCGGCGGCGACTTCACGCATGATGTNNCCGTTTCCAGATACTGCAAATGATCCAAGTGATAACTGTTCATTCAAAGAGTATTAACCACAGATGAACACGGATGGGCACGGATTCCAAATGGATTTTATCCGTGTTTACCTGTGTCCATCCGTGGTTGATTCATGCTTTTGCCACGGCTTTCCCGCCCCAAGCGGCATGAAGACCGCACTCGCGCTTGTCATCGGCCTTGGCAGGATCGAAATAATCCCACTCGTTCGGCAGGTTGTGCTGTTTCAAATAGTTTTCCATATCGGCGTCCGTCCAATAAAAAACCGGACTCACTTTCAGCGCGCCAAAATTTTTGTCCTCCGAAACGATGTCCAGCTCCGCGCGGTTCAGATTCTGCACCTTGCGCAGCGCGGTGAGCCAGACCGTCGGCGCGAGTTCCTTCATGCCGCGCTGGAACGGCTCCAGTTTCATCAACGCGCCGAACTGCTTCAAACCGGCCTCGTCGTCAGTCGTCGGAATTTGGCCGTGAATTGCGTCGCGATGCGCGGCGGTGATTTTTGGCAGGAACGGTTTGAGGTTCAGCTTGAGTATTTTTCTCAATTCCTTGGCGTGTTTGTAGGTTGCCGGACGATTGTAGCCGTGGTCCACCCACAACACCGGGATGTCCGGCTGCACCTGCACGCACAAATGCAAAACAACGGCTTCGTAAGGACGAAAATTTGTCGAGACAATCGCGCGGCCATTCGCCTGCGCGATGGCCCACTTCACAATTTCGAGTGGCGATTTGTTCCGCAATTCGGCGTTGGCTTTGGAGATTTGATCGGGTGTCATTTGGATTTGAACAACAAAGTAACGAAGAAACAAAAAAGCTTCGTTGCCTTGTTTCTTTGTTGCTAATTCATTTTCTCGTTTAGAAAAACGCGGTCGCACCAGTCGCCGAAGCGTTCGCCGCGATTGCGCTCTTTCGCATAACGCGCAAGCACCGGGCGGAATTCGGTTTCGATGTCCGTTTCCTTCATCACGTCTTTCCAAATGCGATTGAGGCGCGTGCCGGCGGTGTCGCCGCCGAGCCAGACTTGATAGCGTCCCGGTGCTTTGCCGACGAACGCAATCTCCGCCATGTAAGGCCGCGCGCAGCCGTTCGGGCAGCCGGTCGAGCGGATGATGATTTCCTGTCCGGCGAGTCCGACTTCGGCGCAAAGTTTTTCGATGCGGTCAATCAAACCAGGCAACATGCGCTCCGATTCTGCGAGCGCGAGTCCGCAAGTCGGCAGAGCGGGGCAGGCCATCGCCGCCGCGTGCAGCACGCTCGCCTGATTTTCTGTTTTCACGCCATTCGCGGCGAGAATGGAATTGATGGCGGCTTTGTCGTTTTCAGCGACGTTGGCGAGAATAAGGTTTTGGTTCGCGGACAAACGGAATTCCAGGTTCGAGAATTTGTCCGCGATCTGGCGCAATGCCGTTTTGAGCTTGTGGTCTTCGACGTCCTTGACGCGACCGGTTTCTACGAACAAACCGAGAAACCAACTTCCGTCCGCAGCCTTGCGCCAGCCGAGCAAATCGCCGGTCGTGGTGAAATGATAAGGCTTCGCGGGCGCAAGCGTGAGGCCGGCGCGCTTTTCGATTTCCGCGCGCGTCCAATCGACGCCGCGTTCGGCAACGACATATTTCAAACGCGCGTGTTTGCGGTCGGTGCGGTCGCCGAAATCGCGGTGAATCGTGAGCACGGCCTTCGCCACATCCACGAGTTTGTCGGGCGTGAAAAATCCGAGCACGTCCGCGAGACGCGGGAAAGTCTGTTCGTTGCCATGGCTGCGACCCATGCCGCCGCCGACGGCGATGTTGTAGCCGACGAGTTGGTCATTTTCCACGATGGCGATGAGGCCGAGGCAGTTGGTGAAAACGTCCAGGTCATTCACAGGTGGAATGACGAAGGCGATTTTGAATTTGCGTGGCAGATAGGTTTTGCCGTAAAGCGAGTCCACGAAGTTTTTATTATCCGCGTCATCGAGCTTGAGTTGCACGCCATCAATCCAGATCGAGTGATACGCCTTTGTCTGCGGCGCGACGGCGAACGCGACTTTTTTGCAATCGGCAAGGACCTGTTCGCGCGCCTTCGTGTAGGCGGGCGTGGGCGGCGCGAGGACGTTGCGGTTCACGTCGC
>PLZL01000088.1:0-1053 GCA_003152145.1 Limisphaerales bacterium | reverse complement strand
GGTCGTCCTGCTGGTAGGAGCCGTGGAATTTCAGGAACTGGTTGTCGTCCTCGGAAAAATGGTCGGCGCCCGCGTCGTTCAACGTCGCGGCGATGGTGCCCGCGAGCGTCGGGATCGCGTCCTTGATGTCTTCGTTGTGTGTCAGCTTTGCTGGCGCTTCATTGCTCATAAGCGAAAATTCATAATAACTTAAGACGTTCCACTGTTCAAGAGCGGCTTTGGGTTGCCGCCGGAGATGGAATCAAGCCTCCGGCACGAAGCGCTGAAGCCACAGCACCGCGCCGAACAAAGGGAGGAACACGCCGGCGCTCAACGAATGGGAGATTTGCGGCGCGATCGCCAGCCAGTCCACAAGCACAATGCCCGCCAGCAAACTCGACACGATGCGTCCGACGTTCACTTCGCCGGGCTGAAAAATAGTCCGCGCGCTGCGCGCTACCCACAAGACAAACACGAGCGACAAGAGCATTGCATCGTCCCGCGCATTGCCCGTGTTTATCAGCATCGCCAGAAAAATCGGCGCGGCCAGCAGCAGCAACGGCCAATACGGCACTGGTCCGCGGAAGCTTTTCCGCCGCGCCACGGAACTCAAGCCGGCGACGTAAATACCCAGCGCCGCGCCGCACCAAATCGGTCCGCCGTTCACGCCCCAAACGCCCGTTGAACCGGCGATGACATAAACCCAGAACCGGCACAAGCCCAGAAGCCACGGCGACGCCGTGACGGCCTTGTGCGTGGCGTTGTAAATAATGATGCACGCCAGCAACGCCAGCGTCAGCACGCCGGTCGTTTTGCCAAGGACGGCCAGTGCCAGCGCGCCGAGTCCGAGCCACGCAAAACTCCAGCGCCAGACCGCCGCCAGTGAAATCGCGCCGGACGGAATCGGCCGCGAAGCGCGCCGCTGGCGGTCGAACTCCGCGTCGAAGGCATCGTTCAAAAACATGCCGCCGGTATAAAGTGCGCCGACGCCGAAAAGGAGCAGCGGCAGTTTCTCAAAATTGCCGCCGCCGCCGAGCCACCAGCCGGCAAGGCAATTCGACCAGACCGTCGGCA
>PLZL01000106.1 GCA_003152145.1 Limisphaerales bacterium | reverse complement strand
CGGCGCGCTCAAGGTGATTGATTGCCAGAACAGCCATCCAACCAGTTACTACGGCTATATGCAGCGGGAATGTGACATCTGGTGTCCGGGCGAAAAGGTGCCGATTCCGCAATGGATGTTTGCGCGCATGAACCGGGAACTGGAACGGGCGGACATGATCATCGTTCAATCCAAGTTTTGCAAAGAGTCCATGATTTGCAACGGCATCCCGGCTGAAAAAGTCATGGTTAATCCAATGGGAGTGGATACCCGCATTTTCCAGGCGCGCCAGCAAGTTCCCGCCAAGCCCCGTTTCGTCTGCGTCGGCACCATCTGTGTGCGCAAGGGACACCAATATCTGTTCCGCGCCTTTGAGCTGGTGAAGAAACGGTTGCCGGACGCCGAGTTGATTTGCGTGGGCGATGTCAAATGCGA
The DNA here is from genome assembly GCA_003152145.1 of Limisphaerales bacterium. Next base: position 14,712 of record PLZL01000106.1, on the reverse strand, counting down.
TTTCCGGAAAGAGTGGCCCAGGTGGCGGGGCCGGTTCACCCATCATGAACGCTTGAGTCACGCTGAAATCGCCGGGCTGTTCCAATCCTGCACCGCGTTTGTTTTTCCATCGCAGGAGGAAGGCATCGCGCGCGCCCAAATTGAAGCCTTGGCCGCCGGTTTGCCGCTCATCGGAACGCACGAGGGCGGGGCGACAACCGTTGTGAACGACGGCGTGGAAGGCTTCATCGTGAATGGCCGCGACCCCGGGCAAATCGCCGGGGCAATGATCCGGCTGGCGACTGACGCCGGGTTGAATCGGAAAATGGGCGAAGCGGCCTTCCAAAGGGGCGCGGTGAAAAACACCTGGCAGGATTACGGCGACCGGTTGCTGGCGGAGTATGCCCGGCGCTTGAGCAGGCCGGCGCGGGCGGCATCGCTTTGAATTCAACACCCGTTACTTCAAAAACTCGCTGCCGCCTGACAGCCTGCATCTGACGGCCAGCGGCAAATGGTCTTTCCAGCAGGTTTGAAAATGGATTTTTTTCCGGATGGACGGTTTTGCATGAACTTCTTCCAGAATTCTGGAGGTTGCCTGAAGGTGGTTGGCCATGGATTTGGGAGCCATGAGCCGGCGCAAATCCGAACGCAACAATTCCATTTGCCCCGGCGGGAGACTGGCCGCAGCCTGAAGCCTGGCCGCCGCCTCCATCATGTTTCCGACGGGATAAAAAAGCCGGTCAAACGCGCCACGTAAAACGTCCGCGGCCTGGCAGGGAATCTCGGGAAATATGGGAATGACGCCGCAAGCCATTCCTTCCATCGCGGTCAACGGCCCGGTTTCATAATCGCTGGTGATGATTTGAAAGTCCCAGGCGGCAAAAGTCCCGGCCAATTCTTCCCATTTCAACAATCCCAAAAAATCCACGGGAAAAGGCGCAAGCTGCTTTTCCAGCATGGCTTTGTCCGGGCCGTCGCCGGTGATTTGCAGGCGGAAATCCACACCGCGACCAATCAAGGCCTGGCAAAATTCCCGCAGCCGATCCGTCCGTTTTTGTTCAATCACCAGCCTTCCGGCATAGCCGATGAGAATCTGGCCGCCTTTTTTGACGCGTTGAGCGCGGAAAAATGAATCGTCCAGCGGCGATTCAAACGAGGCGATGGGAACCGGCGAATCCCCCAGCATTTTTTTAATTTCCTGTTCAAGGATGGTTCCGCAGGCGACCAGGGCGTCAACGTAGGGTGCCAGCCGCAAGATGCGCGGCCACACGTCGGAACTGTTGGTATGCACATAAACCACCAGACGCTCGTGGGGTATCAGGTCGGAAAGCGCGGTGAGGCCGGCAAAGTTGTGGCAAATCAGGGTTCCACATTGCAGGTGGAGGCGGCGCGCATGATTCCTGATTCCAGCCAGCGAATAGAGGCGGCTGGGGCGCAGGCCGATTTTTTCCCCGGAGCCGTCCAGCATGGATTGTGAATCAAGCAGCGACGCGGCAAAGCTGTTCGCATCCGCATGGGTCCAGTTATTGAGAAAAGCCTCAATTCCGCCCACGCGGGTAAGTGACTCGGCGAGATGGAGAATGGATGTCGGCGGCATAATTATAATTACTGGGCATCGGTTTTTGGAGTGGCATAAATCCAGGCATTTCCACCACCGCGCCGTTCCGCCATGAAAAACCGGTAAAGGAATGGCAGCTTGAGCAGCCAGAAGACGGTCCTGCTGGAGGATTTTATATCGTTGCGAGTGCGTCTGGCGCGGGCAATTTGGGTGACCACATGGTTTTGGCCGAGACGTTCCATCAACCGGCCATGCACTCCCGGCACGTTTGAATCATGGGTTTCGATGAGAAAATACGCCTGATGGCAGAGCTTGATTGTCTCACCCCCAAAAAGTTCATCCTCAAAACCCTCGCAATCACTGACAATCAGGACGTCGCCTTTCTTGTCCGGCAATGATTGCAACAGCGCTTGAAATTCCGGCGCGCGGCATTGGCCGCGGATTTCAATCTGCCCGGCCACGGCATTTCTCACGGCATTGGCATGACAGGCTTTCCGCCCCTTTTCGTCAAGCTCGAAGGCCACCACCTTCCGGGTTTTCCTTCGATAAAGCAGCCTCACCGCATACCAGCCTTCGGCCGCGCCGACATCAATCGTGAGGTCAAAGACGGGCGATTGCTCAACGATCTGGGCCAGCTCCTTCTCATAGGTGCCAAGAAGTTTGGGCGTCAGCATGCTTCCCACGGCGGTTGCGCCATAGCGCATTCCGACAAAGGGGCCTGAACAAATTGTCAAATCCGTCCGCCGGGAAAGCGCCAGCCAGACGCAAAAATCATAAACGGCAAACAGGCCTTTGAAGATGATCGCCTTGATAAACATGAAAATGATCGCTACTTCGGCGAAGCTGGCTGGCTGGTTGAATTTGATTTGTCCGGGCTGCTTGATTTCAACCCGACCAGTATAAATTGAATTCGGATGCTTTGGCAATCCACAATCCACCGGGTGGAAGGCCGCAAAAAATGAATGAGCTTTGCCACAGGCGGAGATTAAATATAATTCCGGTCATGGGCAATCTGCGGAAAATCAAATGCGTGTTCATCACCACGGATGGACGCGAACATGGCCGCCGTTATGACGAAACGGTCCCGTTCTTTGCCGCCGGCCATTGCTCGTTGCTTCAGGGCATTGCGCAAATCAAAGAAATCGAGGTGCATATTGTTTCATGCACGCAGCAGCCGGTGCAATCGCCGGAAAAAATCGCGGACAACATCTGGTTCCACAGCCTGCATGTGCCAAAAATCGGCTGGCTGCGGACGCTGTATCAAGGCTGCATTCGGGCGACGCGAAAAAAAATCCACGAAATCAATCCCGACCTCGTGCATGGACACGGAATGGAGCGCGATTGTGCCATCAGCGCCGCACTTTCAGGTTATCCGAATGTCGTGACGATTCACGGGAACATGGCTCAAATCGCGCGGATGAACCATGCCCACATCGGCAGTTACCAATGGCTGGCCGCGCGGCTGGAGAATTTCACCTTGCGACGGACGCTCGGCGTGTTTTGCAATTCCCGTTATACGCAATCGCTCGCGCAGCCGCGCGCGCGCAAGACATGGCTGGTGCCGCACGCGCTGCGGCTCGAATTTCTCGATCAGCCGCCGGACGCCGGCACCCGCCCCCCCATTTTACTCAATGCCGGGGCCATCACGCCGAGGAAGCGCCAGCTCGAATTGCTGGGCGTGGCGGAGAAACTTCATCGCCGCGGCTTGAAGTTTGAATTTCGTTTCATCGGATTTGTTCATTCCGCCACCGATTCTTACACAAAAGCGTTTTTGGAACGCATCAAGCCGATGGAAGCGGCGGGTTATGCCCGTTTTCTCGGAGCGCTGACGGACAGCGAACTGGTCCGTTGCTACAATTCAGTCGCCGGCATGGTGCATTTCCCCACGGAGGAGGCGTTCGGCAACGTGGCGGTGGAATCCTTGGCGCGCGAACTGAAATTTTTCGGCAGCCGCCTGGGTGGAATCGTGGATATTGCTGCCGGCGCACCGGGCGCCGAATTGTTTGAGAGGGACGATTGGGCGGGCCTGGCCGATGCCATGGAGCGATGGATCAAAGCCGGGTGTCCGCGTCCGCAGGGAGCCGCCGCGTTAATCCGCGAGCGTTATCATCCGACCGTCATCGCCCGCCGGCATCTGGAAATTTACCGCGAGGTTCTGGCCCGGAAAGGTGTTTGAGGAATGGGAGTTGAGAGTTGACGCGGGAAAAAACGGCCTTATCCCGCCTCCGTGGCCGAAGCCTTTTTACCGCCACTGGCAGCCGGCACTCCGGCGCGGCGAAGGCCTGGCGCGTTGAGCACGCCATCGTATATGGCCTTGAACTGGCGGGCGATTTCGTGCCACGATGCCGGTCTGGGCGGCACGGGCAATGACGGCGCGGCATCGTAAAATTTCTTCAAAAATCCGGCGCTGCGTCCCGGCGAAGCAACGGGACAGTAGCTCGCGTTTTCGCCAAACGTGATCCGCGCCCACGGCAAATCACTCAACAGCAGCGGACATTCGCAGGCGGCGGCTTCCAGCGCGGACAGACTCAAGCTTTCCATGCTGCTCAAGAGAACAAATCCGCGCGCCTCGCGGTAGATTTGGGCCAGCCGGGCGCGGTCCTGGATCGCGCCTTCGTAGCGGAGGATTTGCGGATGCCGCCGCGCCAGCGCGAAAAATTTTTGCGCGTAAGGTTCGGTGTCGGCATAGGCCCGGCCGATGATCCAAACCGGCGTCTGTGCGCGCACGGCGGCCTCGGCCAGTTCCAGCACGCGCTTGCGTCCGGTGATGGTGGCGGTGCAGACGAGCCACCCGCCGCGCGCCGCTTTCGGCGAGTTCAGAAAAATTTCCTCGACGCCGTTGGACACAACGTGAATGCGTCCCTTCGGAACGCCAAACAGGTAATGCATCAAATGCGCCTCCCACGAAGTGAGGGCAATGCAGGCGTCGGCGAGACGGTAGGCGTCCCAAGCCATGCGCGCGGCAAACGTGCCGGGCAGGAATTTGCGGAGAACGTGGGTGGTGATTTTTTGCGCCGCCAGTTCGCCGCGCGAACGCGAGCCGGTCCCGGTCAAAAGTTCCGCGAAAATGAACTTGCAATTCTGCAAATGGGCAAAGGTGACATATTCAGTGGCTGGCCGCCCGACAAAGTGGATGATGTCGGCGCGCTGCCCGGCGTCCCACCAGCGGAGATAATCCGTCTCAACGCCCACTTGTTCGAGGGCCGTTTTGGTTTGGACCAGCTGCTGTTCAAGGCCGCCATGCGCCAGCGAGAAGGGCATGTGATGGTCGAACAGGACTTTCATTTCACAGCGGAGTTTGAACGATGCGCCCCATTCAAGGTAATATGAGGAGACGAGTCAACGGGATTCCGGTGATGCGACAATTTAATTGGAGCTCCAATCCCGCGCGGGCAGTCTCGGGATGATTGTTTCACATGATTATTTAAATCTGCCGGTTCCGGGGGGTAAAAGAGGCGTTTGACGATTTTTTCAAGGATACGAAGGAGACGGTGATTCCTTTCTGGGATTCACAGTGCGTGGTTATAAAAATTTAGGATCGCGCTTCGCGGCACATCTTTGCGAATCGCACATTTATCACCGGCACGAATTCAGCAAATGTTCACGGATTTGTTTAATCGTTTTGCCGCGTCATCCCGCCGGTCCCGCGATAAAATTTCTTTCACAAAAATCGTGGCAGCTCATGCGCCGGGCTTTTTATCCGGCAGCGGTGCGGGATTGATGCCGGCGCTGTCGCGGAGGACCCACATCGGGCGGCCTTTCACCTCGTCGTAAATGCGCCCGATGTATTCGCCGAGAATGCCGAGGCAGATCAGTTGCACGCCGCCCAGAAATAAAAGTGAAATCACCAGCGTCGGAATGCCATGCGGACCGGGGGGAAAGCCGAGTTTCGTAAACTCTTTCTCAAACACCTTTTCACAGAAGGTAAAAACCGCGCCGAGAAACGCGCACGCCGAAACCCCCAGACCCAGCCACGTCGCCAGCCGCAACGGCACGGTGGAAAACGAAAAGATGCCGTCCATCGCCAGCCGGAAGGATTTTTTGAAGGTGTATTGCGGCACACCGGCGGCGCGTTCGCCGCGCTCGAACCCGATGGAGGTCTGCCGGAAACCGCACCATGTCCGCAGGCCGCGCAGGTAACGGTTCCGCTCCGGAAGCGAGTTCATCACGGCGACGACTTTTTTGTCCAGCAGGCAGAAATCGCCGGCGTCGGCCGGCATCGGGAACAGCGCCATCCGGGAAATCACGCGGTAAAAACCCCACGCGAGAATCCGCTTCAACAGCGGGTCCTTCCGCGCCTTCCGCGTGGCGAACACGACCTCGAAACCCTCGCGCCACTTGGCGAGCAGATGCGCGATTTCCTCCGGCGGATCCTGCAAGTCGGCGTCAATGATGACGGTGGCATCGCCGGTCGCATAATGCAACCCCGCGCTCACGGCGGCCTGATGGCCGAAGTTGCGCGCAAACGACAGGCAGCGCCAACGCGGGTCGTTTTGGCTTTGCGCCTTGAGCAATTCCCAGGTGCGGTCGCTCGAACCGTCATCCACGCAGAGGAATTCATGATCCGTCCCCCAGTTGGCGGCCGCGGCAGTCATCCGTTCAAAAAGTCCGGGCAGGACGATTTCCTCGTTGAAGCAGGGCACGATGACGGAAATTTTTTGCATGTTGGCCTTCGACGGCGGTTTGTAAGCGCGTTGAACCGCAGACGCAAGAAAAAATGGCTTTATCCCGCCTGCGTGGCCGAAGTCTTTTGATCGCCACCAGCAGCCGGCACTCCGGCGCGGCAAAGGCCCGGCGCGTTCAGCACGCGTTCGTAGATGTCCTTGAACTGGCGGCCGACTTCAGGCCACGATGCCGGTTTGGGCGGCGGCGGCAGCGACGGGGCCGCGTCGTAAAACCTCCTCAAAAATTCCGCCGCGCGCTCCGGCGAAACGACGGGGCAATAGCCGGCGTGTCCGCCAAAGGTGCTGCGCGCCCACGGTAAGTCGCTCAACAGCAGCGGGCATTCGCACGCGGCGGCCTCTTCCGCCGAAAGGCTCCGGGTCTCCATGGCGCTCAAAAGGACGAAGCCGCGCGCCTCGCGGTAAATCCGCGCCAGCCGCGCGCGGTCCGAAATGGCGCCATCGTAGCGGAGGATTTGTGGGTGTTGTTTCGCCAGCGCGAAAAATTTTTGAGCGTAGGTATCGGAATCGGAATAGGGTTTACCGATGATCCACAGCGGCGTCTGCGCAGCAACGGCGGCTTTGGCCAGTTCCAGGACGCGCTTGCGTTCCGTGATGGTCGCAGTGCAGACGAGCCAATGCCCGCGCGCGGCGGACGCTGAATTCAAAAAGATTTCCTCGACGCCGTTGGGCACGACGTGGATGCGTTCCTCCGGCGTGCCGAAAAGATAATGCATCAGATGCGCCTCCCACGCGGTGTTGGCAATGCAGGCGTCGGCGAGACGATAGGAATCCCAGGCCATCCGCGCCGCAAACATGCCGGGCAGGATTTTGCGGAGAATGCTGGTCAAGATTTTTTGCGCCGCCAGCTCGCTACGCGAGCGCGAGCCGGTGGCGGTCAAAAGTTCCGCGACAATGACCTTGCAATTCCGCCCATGGGCGAAGGTGATATATTCAGGGGTTGGCCGGCCGACGAAATGAATGATGTCGGCGTGCTGCGCGGCGTCCCACCAGCGGAGATAATCCGTCTCAACGCCGGCCTGTTCGAGCGCCGCTTTCATTCGTATGATTTGATATTGAAGGCCGCCGTGCGCCAGCGCAAACGGCGTGTGATAGTCGAACAGGACTTTCATTTTTCGGCGGATATTGAACGCTGCGCCCCATTCAAGGTAATATCTCCGGGGGAGTCAATGGGATTCCGGCCCCAAAACAGGAGCAAACAATTCGGTTGCCGAAGTTTCGCGGGTTCGGTTAAATTGAGTGGCCGCGTCGCAACCGGGGTTGCCACGACCGGGTGAAGGTCTTGAATGAATAATTCCACCGCCATCTTAAGAATGCTGATCGTCTACGCGATCTGCATACCGTTCGCCATTTTGGTGGGCTTTGCCGCAGTATCGGTGGCCAATTCACCGAGTTATGCAAACTTCAGCGAGTTTGGCATGCTGGCGCTGATTTTAAGCACCCCGATTTTGCTGCGCTGGCACCATCCCCTGCTGGTGTTGAGCTGGAACCTGCCGTTGATTGTATTCTTCCTGCCGGGCAGGCCCGGGGTGTTTCTGCCGATGATGGTGGTGAGCCTCGGCATTTCCTTTCTGCAACGGGCGATGAACAAGAACAAGCGCTTTATACCGGCACCGCAAATCACCTGCCCGTTGCTGTGTCTGGCGGCGGTGGTGCTGGTAACGGCCAAATTGACGGGCGGCATCGGTTTGCACGTGCTGGGGAATTCGGTCATGGGCGGCAGAAAATACGTCTACCTGCTGGCGGGAATCCTGGGTTATTTTGCGCTCACCGCGCGGCGGATTCCGCCCCGCCAAGCCGGACTTTATGTGGCCCTGTTCTTTTTGCCCGGATGCCTTAGCGTCCTGGGGGACTTGATTGCATTTGTTCCCGTTTGGTTTTACTTCATCTTTCTGTTTTTCGGGGCCGACCCTAATGCCCTTCCCGGCTCGCACAGCCTCATGCGTTTTGGCGGAGTCAGCATAATGTCCTCGGCGATTTTTGCATACATGCTGGCCCGGTATGGAATCAACGGAATCTTCAGGGCGGGCAGACCGTGGCGGCTGGTGGCCTTCGTTCTTTTCAGCACGGTGAGTCTCTTTGGGGGATTCCGTTCGATGCTGTTGAATTTGGCGCTGCTCTTTTTGATTCAATTTTTCCTGGAAGGCCTGCACCGCACCAGGATGCTGCCGATTCTGGCTTTTGCCGGGCTGCTGGCCGCGGTGATCTGCCTTCCCATGGCGAACCGTCTGCCCCTCACCTTCCAGCGCGTCCTGTCCTTCCTGCCGATGATCAACATTGATGCGGGCGTGCGGGGCGAGGCGCAGGCCTCTCTGGACTGGCGCATCGACATGTGGAAGGCGCTGCTCCCGCGAGTGCCGTCCCACCTGCTTTTGGGCAAGGGTTATGCCATTTCACAGGAAGATTATCAATTGATGGGAGCAGACACGGCCTTTTACAGCATTGACCCCGCCGAGCAGGGCCTTGCCCTCGCCGGCGACTACCACAGCGGGCCGCTCTCGGTCATCCTGCCCTTCGGCATCTGGGGCGCCATTGCCTTTCTCTGGTTCCTGATCGCGGGCGTCTGGGCGCTCCATCACAACCGTCTCTACGGCGATCCGGCGTTGCAAACCTTCAACACCTTCCTCTTCACCGCGTTCCTGGCGAAAATCATTTCCTTCATCTTCATCTTCGGCGCGCTCTCGGACGACATTATAGGTTTCACCGGCTACCTTGGATTGAGCATCAGCCTGAACGGCGGCATCTGCCGTCCGGCCCGGAATCCCGCCGTGACAACGGCCGGGCCTCCGGCGCGCATCCCGGCGCGGCCGCGGTTGCAACCGGCTTTTCAAAGATAAAAATTTTCCGCAAAGGACTCCGGGAGCGCGTCCGCCTTGAAACCCAAACTGCTCATCGTGGAATTGTGGGGCTTGGGCGACCTGGTCATCGCCACGCCGTTGCTGCGCGCCGCCGCGGAACGTTTCGACATCACCCTGCTCGCCAGGCCCTACGCGCTCGATTTGCAGCGCCGCCTGTGGCCGGACGTGCGCGTCGTGCCCTTTGTCGCGCCATGGACCGCCTTCAAAAACAAATACCGCCTCTGGCAATGGCCGTGGCGGGAAATTGTCCGCCTGCGCCATCAACTTGCGGCGGAACCTTTCGCCTTCGGCCTCTCCGCGCGCTGGGACCCGCGCGATCATTTGCTCCTGAAGCTCGCTGGCGTCCGGGACCGCATCGGCTTTCCGCGCGTGGGCAGCCGNNCGCGTTGGGCCTCGAATTGCCGCCGCGCGGAAAAATTTCCATCCCCGCCGCTCCCGGGCGTGAAACCGTTCTGATGCACAGCGGCGCGGGCCAGCCCGTCCGCGTCTGGCCGCTGGAAAACTACCGGCGGCTCGCCGCGCGCCTGCGCNNCGTTCATCGGCAACGATTCCGGCCCGGGCCATCTCGCGGCGTTCTGCGGCGTGCCGACCTTCACCATCTTCGGCCCGCAACTCCCGGAATGGTTCGCGCCACTGCATCCGCAGGCGGAATGGATTGAAGGCAAGGTCTGTCCCTATATGCCGTGTTCGGATTACTGCCGGTTTCCAAAGCCGCATTGTTTGTGGAACATCAGCGAGGAGGAGGTTGGGGCGCGGGTGGAGGGATTTTTAACAACTCATTGCCGCAGCTGTTCGGATGGTTCGGAATCGCAGTGTTCGCAAGCATCTTAGGTTCATAAGTTGAATCGCGTATTTATTATGCCCGGACGACGCTGCCAGCTCATGTCTCAAACTTGAAATGAATCCATTGGTCAACCGGATTCTCCTGAAAAACGAATGGTTCTGTTTGGCAAAAAGGACGTCCAACGATTCACAAAGTGTTGAAATGGAATTTCTGCAAGCCAGGCGGCGGCAAAAGAAACAGCCATGGCCATCCAAGGCTTTATCCAATCCAGAAGAAACAAGAAAAATGAGCCGGTTATGAAGATGTAATGCAGGGCATATATGCCTAGGAAATAGGCGCAAGGTGCTAGAAATTCCGAATATGGCCTCAAACCCGACCCAGCCGATCTTCTGCCAAACCAATGCTCCAATCGCAATCATAAAGCCAGTAGCGAACTGTCGCATTTGAATGATGGGATGAACTCTGAAGCTTAAATAGCTTCTCCTTTCCGCCGCTAAGGGCGACCAATGATAGTAATGATGAGCCGACAACGACAGCAAGACGACTGCAGGGCTGACGAATCCGGCCAATACGACCTTCAGCGACATACTGTCTGGCAAATTCGACCCCCGTCCACCACACGATGAAATATGTCAAATAAAGGCAAGGTTGATTGCGATGCCACGCATAGGTGTCTGGTCATCGGTGGTTATGCCATGGCCTATCACGGCAACATCCGCTACACCGGGGACCTCGATGTTTTTATGGAGTTTTCGACAATATTCGCTGCTAGGTGCGCAAACGCCAGCCCATGCGCGCGGCGTTTTAAACTTTAGGAGTTGGTAACCGCCGGTGGACCCAAAAGCGCCGCCTTCATCCATATGCAACGCTTTTCCACGAGGTGCCATGATAACAGTGCTAGGGGGAAGGTGATCGCGCAGGTCATCGTTAAAAATTCCAGATAAGAAAACGACTGTTTGCCAAAAGCCGCCACCAGCGATTGCTGCACAGGTTAGGCAATGATATAGACGCCGTAGGAAAGGTCACCCAGTCGGCGCGTAATCCGGTCGCCGAATTGAACTTGTGAAGCCAGCCAGACCAGCCCGCCCGCGAACAAGATCTGGCCGGTTCGCGCCACGGAATCAGGACCGACCGTTGCCAGAACCATCAGCGCCACCAAGCCCAGTGACAGGCCGATTTTATCGAATGGACGGCCACTCTTAATGCCAACCGGCAGCCAGGCCCCCCACCAAAACATGGACGCCAGCATCGCAACGTTACGGAGGTTCACGCTGCCGCTAAACGGCGCGACCGCCGCCAGGGCGAGGCCCAGCACCCCGATGGAAACCATGTATTTGCGCCGCAAAAAACCCAGCACGCCCGCCGCCAGGACGCTTAAATAAAGCGCGAACTCGATGGGCAAAGTCCAGAGCGGTGAGTTCACCGCATGGGGATACGGGTTCGTCCAAGACACTCCGGGCAGCCACGAGTGGCCCGGCCACAGGATGGCGCACCTGAAATATTTCCAGGTCATCGCGTTGAAAAAATATTCCCTGACGCCCAGGGCGGTGAAAGCCGGTCCGACCACAAAATCCGTTAGCGTCACCACCACCACCAGCAGGGCCGGAAAAATGCGCAGGCAGCGTTTCAGGAGAAAATATCTGACCTGCGGATCCCGTTCCCAGCTCTGGGTGATCAGTCTGCCGCTCAAGGCGAAGAAAACCAGGACCGCAAGAAAGCTTGGTTCCGCCAGCCCGAAAATTTTCGGTTGCGGCCGCCCCAGAACCTGAAACTGGTGGCTGACGAGCACCGCCGTTGCCGCAATAAGCCGCAGCAGGTCAAAGGAGTTTGGGTTTGACTTAAGCTTTGAATAAAAGCGTGAAGCTGTTCGTTCTCCGACGATAGTTTTGTGATTGAAAGTCATCCTCTGATGATTGGGCTGAAGCAGTTGGTCCGGTTTATATGGTCAGTTCCGGGCCCGATGGAAATCACGCCCCGACTTCAATTCCGCCACATAGTTGGTGGCGCCCCGGAAATACTCCGTGTCCTCATAATAATCCCTCACCGGGACATCTTTTCCCGAAGGCGTAATCCGCCAGATGGAAAACCCCGCGCCCGTCAACAATTCCCATAAATCGCGGAAGAAAGTGCGGGAATTGATGTTTCCGCACCCGAATTCAAAGGAAAGCGCGCCGATTTTCCGCGAAGCCAGGGACTGTCGTGCCCCTCGCAAAGCGAAAAGTTCGTGTCCTTCGACATCCATTTTCATGAAGTCCACAAAATCAATTTTTTGTGATTCAATGACTTGGTCAATGGTGCTGACTTCCACCTCGGCGATTATGTAGTTCAAGTCCCGGAAAGGTGTGTCGTCCCGGACATGCAGCGACGCGCTTCCATCGGTGACCGAACTGGAGTAGTAGGCCGCTCGTCCGGGGATTTCCCCCAAGGCGCAGGAAAAAAGCGTGACCCCCGGCAGATTCTTTTTCCGAATCGCGGCCTGACAGCCTGGCGAAGGGTCAAACATATAAATTTTTGCGTCCGGAACCGCCTGCAACAAACCTTCAGTCCAGTTCCCAACATTTGCCCCCACGTCAAACACCACGGGTTGCGGACGGTGTATCCGGGTGACGGCGGCCCGGACCTCTTCCTGCATGTCCCAGCCGGTGCCCGATCCTTTGCCCATCAGAAAATTCAGATAGGCATCCAGCACCCGGCATGGTTTATAGAGCCAGCGGGAGCACGCAATCCAGCTCAACGGCTTGGCGGCGGATTTGCCGAATCTGTTTGCGAAGGAGGGCTTGTGCAGTTGCATACGTGTTCCGGAATCATCCGAGTTTCCATCCGGCATTTCCAGTCTTTTTGAGGCGGCCGGATCTTTCAACCCGGTTGGCCCGCCACCGGTTCCCTTTGACGACGGTGCATTTCAACCGCTTCGCGGTAAAACCGCCGCATGGTCTCGTTGATCTGGCGCATCGTGAAGTTCCGCTTCACATGTTCCCGCGCCCGAACCGACATCGCGGCCAGCAGTGGGCGGTCGCGGTTGATTTTTTCCAAAAAGACGGCCATGGCAGCGACAGCTTCATCCGGTGTCGTGGCGGAGGCCGCGTAACCGGTTTCCGGCGTGATTTGAGAGGCTGGCCCGCCGATGTCCAGACAGGCCACCGGCCGGCCCGCTGCCATCGCTTCAAGACACACGTTGCCGAAACCCTCGTGCAACGCGGGATGCATGAGCACGTGTGATTGCCCGAGCTTTTGCAGCACGTTCTGGTAGGTTGGCAGGACCCCGAGAAATTTGACCCGCGATGCCATGCCGGTTTGCGCGGCGGTCTTTTTCAGTTCGCCACGAAATGGACCGTCGTTGATGATCCACAATTCTGCCTCCGGACTTTTTTGGGCAAACAACGCAAACGCGCGGATGGCCAGATGAAATCCCTTCCAATGGACGTGACGTCCGATGCAGATGGCGCGAAACGGTCCCGGCGGCGGGTCCGGCAGCCGGCCGAACTGGGCAAGGTCTTCCTCGGTGAGCGCCATCTGCGGCATCTGTTCCACGCGGCGGACGCCAAGGTTCCGCAACGCCTCGCAGCTTTCACGGGTGACGCCGATGCCGATGGTGGCGGCGGCGGCGGTATGGCGCAACGACTTGCTTTTGCAGGACCAATTCCGAGCACCATCCCGCAGGGATTCCAGCAACCGGTAACGCAGCGGCAATTCGGAAACAAAGGACCGGGGCGGGGTTTCCGCCGCGCCGACCGGCCCCCAGATGAACGGAAGATCCAACACGCGCAAACCGCTGGGTGACCAGTAGCGACCATAGGTTACATGATGCGAGAGGTCGAAGCCGATGCGCTGGTGGAGTTCGCGCACGACGCCAGTGAGTTTTTCCTGCCAGCGATGATAGTGGATGGCTTCCAACGGCCCGCGGCCGCACAGCCAGCGGAACGCAGGCGCGAGTTTGACAAAAACCGGATGGAAACCGGGCATTGGATTTTTTGCCAGCCACGCTTCGGTGAGTTCACGGTATTGGTAGGCATCCGCGATGACCGCCCAGACTTCGTGTTCGCGCAGGGCTTCATTGATGATCCGCCAGGCATTGCCGGGTTCGGAAGTCTTGCAGGGATAACAGGAGTAGGTGGATAGCAAGAGTTTCATCCGCGGATTTTCAACGCCGACAAGCTAGAGACCAGATAAATCCTGTCAAGTCAATCAGCAGAAGTCCATCACAACCGGTTCCACCAGACGGCAGTCGGCTTCGAAACTTCAAATCTCACGCGGCTTTCGGGGCTTTGCAGCGTGTAAATGGAATAGCTCGTCGGCTTCAAGGAAAAATGTCCGGCAGCCAGCCGGCGCAGGCGGTGATGCCAAATCCAAACCGGCTTCAAAGCCTTCACCCAAACCGGCATCATCGCGACAGTTTCGCATTTTTCGCGGATGGCGTTCGGCTTCAAATTCATGTTCTCCCCGGTGTCGGCAAAAACGGACGTGAAGGCATCGCAAACGGCCATCGGCACTTTGTTTTTCATCAGCGCGAGAACCCAGTGGAAATCGCCGAGGTCGCGCCAGCGCGTATCGAAGCAAATGCCGCGTTTGTGAATGACCCGCCGCCGGATGAACACCGAACTGGTCAGCACCGGAAAACGGAACCAGATGTGCTGCGGATGCGGCACCATGGCATGCCGGTGGCAGATGTATTTTCCCTCGCCGTCGGTGACGATGCTGCCGGCCAGGACGACTTCAATTTCAGGGTGCGCTTCAAAAAAACCGTGAACAGCTTTGAGCGCACCGGGCAGGTATTGTTCGTCGCAGTTTAGATAGGCAAGGATGTCGCCCTGGGCGCGACGGTAACCGCGGTTGACCGCGTCATACATGCCG
>PLZL01000432.1 GCA_003152145.1 Limisphaerales bacterium | reverse complement strand
TGCCGAACGGGCTGATGCCGAATTTAACCCACGGTTTCGCGGCCTTGATGGATTGATAAACGCTCTGGACGAATTGATTCACGTTTTGCCGCCGCCAATCGTCGCGGGACAGGCCGCTGCGCAGGCCGTATTTCTGCCAGCTTGCGTCGTCGGGGTAGTCCAGCTTGCGTCCCAGCGCGTTCTTCACCGGGTAAGGATAAAAATAATCGTCAAACGTCACGCCGTCCACGTCGTAGCGCCGCACCACGTCCATGACCACGCGTAGGACGTAATCGCGCACGGCGGGTTCGCCGGGGTCGAGCCAGAATTGCGTGTTATATTCGCGGACCCATTCCGGGTGTCTCTTGGTGACATGATTTGGCGCGACGATTGATTTCGACAGGGGATGCAGCGCGCGAAACGGATTGAACCACGCGTGCAATTCCAGTCCGCGCTTGTGCGCTTCCTGGATGGCGAAGGCGAGCGGGTCGTAAAACGGCTGCGGCGCCACGCCCATCGTGCCGGTGAGGCGCTCCGACCACGGCTCAATGGGCGAGGCGTAAAGCGCGTCGCACGACGGGCGGATCTGGAGAATGACCGCGTTGAAATGAAGCTGTGCCGCGCGGTCGAGCAACGAAATCAATTCCGCCTTTTGTCGCTCGACCGGCAGACCTGGTTCGGAAGGCCAATCCTGATTCGAAGCGACGACGGCAATCCAAGCGCCGCGAAATTCGCGCGGCGGCGGTGGCGGCGCGACGGTGACGGGCTGATAGACGAAATCAGATGCGAACAGAATCGCAGGCGTCAGCCAGACGAGCACGGACAAAGTTTTTTTGCGGGCGATCATTGAATTGCGCGTGAATTTAGACGTGGTTGCAGGGTAATTGGCAAAACAAATTTGCCGTAGATTTGGAAAGACTTGGAGCTTTGAAACCAATTGATCTTTTCCACGACTCTGTGACTCTGTGGCTGATTTCGTTGGAGGTTTGGCAAATCGCAACTGCATTTTTATTCCGTTTCACATCAATCACTTACGTGGCTGATTTCATTAGAGATTTGACAAGGCGAGGCAAAGATGATTTCCTGTCGCCGTTGCAGCCGAAGTCTGGCTTCCTTCCTGAAGCCGGGCGCGGGAGACCCAAACTCCTCAAAGTGATTTGAGGACGGGGCGAACGGAGCCGGGCAACCGGTTTCAAGGCCACTTTCAAGGCCAAGCCCGACAGCTAATCTCGCAGGCAATTGGAAGGGCGATCCTCTGGGCCGCGATGTCCGCGGCTTTCAAGTTCACCCCAAATTAAATAAATTCGGCGCGTCGTTGCGGCTTTGGTCGTGATGCCGTTTGCCTGTTTGAATGAAATTATGTTGGACGTGATTTACATCGGAATTGTGGTCGCATTTTTCGCGGCGTTTTTGCTTTACGCGCGCGGCTGCGAGAAACTTTAATTTTATGGAAAATCTCATTCTCGGAATCATTTCCGTCGCGCTCTGCGTGTATCTCCTCCTGGCCATGCTGCGGCCGGAAAAATTTTAACCCACTGCCATGAACTCCCATCAATGGTTGGAACTTGCGCTTTACATCGGCGCTCTCGTGCTCGTCACCAAGCCGCTCGGTTTGTATATCAACCGCGTGCTCAATCCCAACGGCCGCACTTGGCTCGACCCGGTTTTTCGTCCGCTGGAAAAACTCACCTACCGCGTGCTGCGTGTTGACCCGGCGAAGGAACACAACTGGAAGCAATACGCCTTTGCGATGCTGCTGTTCAGCCTCGTGAGCTGCCTGTTCACCTACGCCATTTTACGGCTACAGGATATTTTGCCGTTGAATCCGCAAAAGCTTGGCGCGCTGTCGCCTCACCTCGCCTTCAACACCGCCGTCAGTTTCGTGACGAACACGAACTGGCAGAGTTATGGCGGCGAAAGCACGATGTCGTATCTCTCGCAGATGGTTGCCCTGACGATTCACAATTTTCTTTCGGCTGCCGTCGGCATTGCCGTCGCGGGCGCGCTCGTGCGCGGCATCGCGCGGCACACGGCCACGACCATCGGCAACTTTTGGGTGGATGTGACGCGCATCACTTATTATCTGCTGTTGCCCATCTGTCTGGTGCTGGCACTGTTTTTTGTGTCGCAGGGCATGATTCAAAATTTCAAGCCTTACACGACGGCCAAGCTCATCGAGTCGCAAACCATTTCCGTCCAGAAAACGGATGCGAACGGCAAACTGGTCGTGGATGCAAAGGGCAATCCGGTGATGGTAAACCAGACGCTCGACACGCAAACCATTGTTCAAGGGCCAATGGCGTCGCAAATGGCGATCAAAATGCTCGGCACGAACGGCGGTGGCTACACCAACGCCAACGCCGCGCATCCGTTTGAAAATCCGACGCCGCTCTCCAACTTTCTGCAAATGCTCTCCATTTTCGCGATTGGCAGCGGCCTCACTTATTACCTTGGCCGCATGACCAAAAACCAAGGCCACGGCTGGTCCATCTGGGGCGCGATGATGGTGTTGTTCCTCGCCGGAACGCTGCTTTGCTGGTGGGCTGAATCCAGGGGGAACCCAATTCACCAGCAGCTCGGGGTGGCTGTGGCCGACGGGAATATGGAAGGCAAAGAGGTTCGCTTTGGCATTTTCAATTCCGCCTTGTTCG